>CAMZHP010000252.1 GCA_947306845.1 uncultured Prevotellaceae bacterium | reverse complement strand
GGCCACCCGTCAGGGAACGGTTTATGAGGTGAGTCTCAACGATGGCACAGAGGTTCTGTTCAGCCAGAATGGTGCCTGGGGCACGATTGACTGCAAGTGGGAGGCTGTTCCCGCCTCGCTGATGCCCGCCTCGTTGACCTCATTTGTAGAATCGAAATTCGACGGCGCAAAGGTTGTCAGGCTCGACAGGTCCAACAACGGTTATGTGGCAGCACTCTCCAATGGCATCTCGCTGAATTTTGACAATGAGGGACAGATTGCCTGATAATTAAAGGAATGTGAAACTTGAATGACACCCCTTTCTGTTTAAAGACCATCTCCACACCTTCAATTATTGAGGGTGTGGAGAGTTTTGTATGCTTTTATCGGATTTATTTTGGCAGATTGAGTTTTTTTTCTTTACTTTGTCCTCCGAAAGTTTGAAAAACCAATAACTAAAAATTAATATCATGTTTGAAGGACAACCTAAGGGACTTTATGCATTGGCATTGGCCAACACGGGTGAGCGATTCGGCTACTATACGATGATAGCCGTCTTCGCTCTGTTTTTGAGATCCAACTTCGGCTTCGATGCCGGTTGGGCGGGTGAGATTTATGGCGACTTCCTCATGCTCGTCTATTTCCTCCCGATTCTTGGAGGTATCATGGCGGATAAGTTCGGCTTCGGCAAGATGGTCACCATCGGTATCGTCATCATGTTCCTCGGCTACTTGCTCCTCTCCATTCCTCTGGGAGGCAAGGCTTTGGGTATCGCTGCCATGCTGGCTGCCCTGGTGCTTATCAGCTTTGGCACCGGCTTGTTCAAGGGCAACCTCCAGGTGATGGTGGGCAATCTCTATGATGACCCTCAGTATGCTGATAAGCGCGATGCGGGCTTCTCACTCTTCTACATGGCCATCAACATCGGTGCGCTCTTCGCTCCGACGGCAGCCATCAAAATCACAGAGTATGCACAGACACACCTTGGCTATACGGCTCCGGGCGAGGCCTACCACTTTGCTTTTGCCGTGGCATGTGCGTCGCTCATCCTCTCCATCGCCATCTACTATGCGTTCCGTGGAACATTCCGCCATACAGAGGGCGGCAAGAAAAAGGATGGTGAAAAGGCTGCCGCTGTGGCAGCAGAGCCCGAACTCACCAAGGAGGAGACCAAGCAGCGCATCGTGGCGCTCTGTCTCGTCTTCGCTGTCGTCATCTTCTTCTGGATGGCATTCCACCAGAACGGACTCTCACTGACCTATTTCGCTGATGAGTTCACAGAGAAATCGGCTTCTGGTGTCCATACCATGCCGTTTGATGTGTTCAACCTGGTGATGATCATCTTCATCGTCTATGGTGGCTTCTCCTTCTTCCAGAGCAAGACATCAAAGGGAAGGGGCATCTCCGCACTTGTCGTGCTGGCTGCTCTCGCCGTGCTCATCTACAAATATACGAAGGCTACAGGCACAGTTGACATCTCCGCTCCGATTTTCCAGCAGTTCAACCCGTTCTATGTGGTGGCGCTCACCCCGGTGTCGATGGCCATTTTCGCCTATCTGGCCAACAAGGGTAAGGAGCCGTCTGCTCCGCGCAAGATTGCCTACGGTATGTTGGTGGCAGGTGCTGCCTTCCTGGTGATGATGTTTGCCTCACAGGGACTGAAAACGCCGAATGAGCAAGCTGCGTTGGCAGAGGCAGGCCAACTGGGACCGTTGGTTTCACCTTACTGGTTGATTTCCACCTATCTGATCCTCACCTTCGGCGAACTTCTGTTGTCACCAATGGGTATTTCCTTCGTTTCCAAGGTGGCTCCTCCGAAGTACAAGGGTCTGATGATGGGCGGTTGGTTTGGTGCCACTGCCATCGGCAACAAGCTCGTGAGTGTGGGTGGCTATCTCTGGGGTGACATGCCGCTCTGGCTCGTATGGGGCGTGTTTATCGCCGTCTGCCTCGCTGCCGCCATCTTCATGTTCGCCATGATGAAACGACTCGAGAAGGTCAGCTGATCATCTCTACCGTCAGGATTCTATCATAGATTTCTGCTCATTGTCCCGAATTAGCGAATTAGAGAATTTTTTCATCCAACTATGTGTCACATAGAAATTCTTTAATTCTATAATTCGGGATAATAAAAAAAGATTTAATCAGTTCATTGTCCCGAATTATCGAATTAGTGAATTATTTCATCCAACTATGTGTCACATGAAAATTCTTTAATTCTATAATTCGGGATAATAAAAAAAGTGAACAAATCTGCTCATTGTCCCGAATTATCGAATTAGCGAATTTTTGTCATCCATTCAAGAGTCACATGAAAATTCTTTAATTCTATAATTCGGGATAAAAAAAGAATAAATCAGTTCATTGTCCCGAATTATCGAATTAGCGAATTTTTGTTATCTAAGAGTCACATAGAAATTCTTTAATTCTATAATTCGGGATAATAAAAAAGTGATCAAATCTGCTCATTGTCCCGAATTAGCGAATTAGAGAATTCTTTTTATCCATTCAAGAGTCACATGAAAATTCTTTAATTCTATAATTCGGGACACTAATAATTCGGGATAATAATGGGAACAAATAGTCACCCTAATTCGGGATTCTTATTTTTTATGACGCATCTTCTTGATCACGAACCAGACGATGGCCAAGAGGACGATGGCAATGATGCCCCATTTGATATAGTCACCATATTCCATTAGTTTGTCCGTCAGCTGGTCCTCGGGAACGAAAGAGTGCAGATACCATCCTAAAGCAGCGAGGATACTATGCCATACGCCGGCACCCAGGGTCGTGTAGAGCAGGAATTTCCAATACGGCATCTTTGACAGACCCGCAGGGATAGAAATCAAGTGGCGGATGCCAGGGATGAGACGGCCCGTGAGCGTGGCTACCACGCCATGGTCATAGAAGTATTTCTCGCTTTTCTCCACTTTCTCCTGATTGAGCAGGCATAAGTGGCCGATGCGGCTGTTGGCAAATTTATAGATGATGGGTCGGCCGAGGAAATAGCCTGCCACATAGTTGATGGAAGCTCCCACGTCGGCACCGATGGTGGCGAAGAGGATGACGAGCAGCACGTTGAGATGGCCTCCAGCTGCATGATAGGCTGCAGGTGACACTACCAGTTCGGAGGGAACCGGCACGACGGTGCTCTCAAGCAGCATGAGAAGAAAAATAGTGGGGTAGGTGAGGTTGCCCAACAGGGCACTGATCCAATTCATTGGTGATGATGTTTTTGAGCGTAATCTAAATAATCGGCAGGCTCCAGGTCTTCGGGGAACAACGGACTGAGCACGGCACGGGCAGAGACGGGCGACAGTTGGATAGCCTTTTGCAAGCAGTCGAGATACTCTTCCTCTTTGCCCAGGTCGTAGGCGCAGATGGCAAGATAAGCATAGGTCTGGGGCAGTTCTTCGAAATCTTTGGGCTGGAAACCGGAAAGAATGTTGTAGGCGGTTTGGACATAGTTGTTGTCGTAGAGAGAAACCGCTACACGCATCATGATGTGCGGAGAATAACCTGACCTTTCAATGGCCTGACGAAAATAATCGTGGGCGGCGGTGAGTTCGAAATTCTCCAGGCAGACATGGCCTCGCAGCACCATCGTCTCGTCGGTGTCGGCATCCTTGAGCTTGTCCATCTTGTCGATGCAAGCCTGTGCTTTTTTCACGTCATGGTTCTGACTGTAAGAGAATACCATTTCCTGATAGACTTCCCACAGTCGCTCAGGACAATATCGGCGGGCTTCGGCAGCCGCTTTCTCCAAGAAACCGATGCCCTCGTCATGGTGGTTGAGGTAAATCAGGCAAAGGCCCTTGTTCAGCATCCCGTCTATGTTTCCGGGGCGTAGGTCGCTGTATTGCTCAAAGCAGGTGATGGCCTCCTCATAGTTCTTGAGACGCATAAGGGCTTGTCCCTTGTAAAGCAGGGCAGACTCCTCGTTGGGGTTGATGGCAAGGGCGAACTCACAGCTGGTGATGGTGTCGTGGGTCTGCCCCAAGGCCAGTTGGTTGCAGGCAAGCATGTCCCAATAATATACCGTATAGGGCGATTCATCAATCAGCCGTTCGAAGATGCGGATGCTCTCCTCATAGCTTTTCTCGAAATAGAGAATCCTTCCCAGCGTCTCCTGATAGTCATTGAGTTCGGTCTCTTCCGACCGCTCCAGCCATTTCCTGGCCAGCGTAGTCTGCTCATAGTCCACAAATAGGGTGGCCACATCGAGCAAGAAGTCCTCATAGTCGTTGTCACCCACTTGGTCGAGGCAGGTCTCCAGATAGAGATCTGCCTCCTCGGCCTTGTTGATGGCAATGAAAATCTCCGCCTTGATGTAATAGTAGTCAAGGTCGTACTTGTCCTCAATCTGCTCTGCCAGGGCCAGCGCACCTTTGGGGTCGTTGTGGGTGAGAAGGGCAATGCGGGCTTTGAGCACCAAAGGGGCTGTGGCCCCCTCATACATGCTGAGGGCTTGGTCGGCCACGGCCACAGCATCATCAGAGCGCCCCATCCAGTGGTAGTACTCTGCGATGTCGGTCAGCTGCTCGGAGTCGAGAAAAATGCTCTCTCCCCGTTGTCTTGCCTCCTCATAGGTGGCCAGCAGCTGTTCGAATTCCTTGCTGTCAAAATAGCCTTGCATCGTGTTGATAGGGCGTTGGCGCGTTATTTCTTCTTCGACCAGGTGTCCTTGAGACCGACGGTCTTGTTGAAGACGGGATGATCGGCTGTGCTGTCGGGGTCGGCCATGAAATAGCCGATGCGCTGGAATTGCAGGTAGTCGCCTGGTTTCATGGCGGCTGCGTATGGCTCCACATAGCAAGAAGTCAGCACGGAGAGGCTGTCGGGATTGATGATCTGTCGCATGCCTGTCACGTTGTCACAGTTCTGTGCTTCGCGGATGGCGGCAAGCTCGTCGCGGGGATTCTCCACTTTCCACAGGCGGTCGTAGAGGCGCACCTCTGCCTTCACCGCATGGGCGCAACTCACCCAGTGCAGGGTCTTGCCCTTGATCTTGCGG
>CAMZHP010000251.1 GCA_947306845.1 uncultured Prevotellaceae bacterium | reverse complement strand
TCTAGAGGATCTAGAGATTCTAGAGGATCTAGAGATTCTAGAGGATCTAGAGAATCTAGAGGATCTAGAGATTTGGGGGATTCGGGGGAATCTGCAGCAGCATGGTTTTCGAGGGATTCAGTGAGGATGAGGAAGGTTTTGTCCTCCTCTGGCTGTTGGTTTGCCGAATCATACGGAGTGACAGTATCGATGTCATCAAACTCCACACCCTCATTGAGTTCCACTTCCGGTAAGTAGGAAAATGGTCTGTTTATCCACTCACTGAGATCATTGTCGGGAGTGAATGACACTTTGCCAAACACATTTTCCGCCACCTTTACCTTTGTGAGCAGGAAAGCCCCCAACTGCGGTATGCTAACCGTCTCACCGCTTTCCATGGCATCAAGGATTGTCTTGAAGAAAGTGACAGGAAACCGTTCTGCCATATTATCTTCCGCATTCTCCTTAGAGACCAGCATCGCTGCAATTGTCTCAAACACCTTCTTGGCCGACTCTTCTTTCTCCTCCAGCAAAGGAGCAGGAACGAAGCCCACAGACAATGAGGGTGGTACCAGAAAGCGTTTTTTTGAATTGGTGTCACAACGCACGAACTCCATCTTCTTTGACACCTCAAACCGGCCAAAACCAGGTATGAGCAACTGTCCGTCCTCGGCCATCTGGTCGGTTATCCACTTGACAACAGCAGACACCCATTTCTCGGCTGTCTTCTCTTCGCAGCCTAGTATCTCAGCAAGATGTGATATGAGTTGTTGGGTATTCATGTATTTATGTTTTTCGCGTTTAGGAAGGAGCGTTCTCCATCCTAAACAATTGGTTTCATTCGTGAAAGGCCGACAATCTCCCCATACAGGTCGAATTCCTCTGCCCCTGTGATGTGTACGTCATAGAAGCAGCCCTTTCTTAGCCTTCTCTCCTTTGCCTTGATAAGCACCTCAGGATCCACCTCGGGAGAAGAGTACTGCGTGCGGCCCACATAATAGTCACCGTCCTTTCTGTCGATGATGACCTGCATGGTCTTTCCTACGGCAGCATGCTCAATCTCCGCGCTAATCTGCTGTTGCAAAGCCATCAGTCTGCCGAGCCTGTCCTGCTTCACCTCCTCTGACACATCATCTGCATAATGCCTGGCACTGTATGTACCTTCTTCCTCAGAATAGGCAAAAGCCCCCATACGCTCAAAGCGCGCCCATCTGACGAAATCCATCAGCTGCTGGAAGTCCTCCTCTGTCTCGCCTGGAAATCCTACCATCATCGTTGTGCGGAGCGCGATGCCAGGAACTGCTTCTCGAAGGGTACGCACAAACTGGTAGGTTTCCTCGCTCGTTGTATCCCTTCTCATGCGAGACAACATATTGTCAGATACATGCTGAAGAGCAACGTCCAGATATTTACACACATTTTCACGTTTTCTCATCACCTCCAGCAACTCCATTGGGAACTGGTTGGGGTAAGCATAATGTAGTCTGATCCACCTTACGCCAGGTATATCTGCCATGCTGTCGACCAGTTCTGCAATATGGCGTTTCCCATCTATGTCAACCCCATAATAGGTTAGTTCCTGTGCGATGACCTGGAATTCACGGACACCCTGCCCAGCCAGCCATCTAACCTCATCGAGGATTTCCTGCATGGGCCTGCTTACATGGCGGTGTGTGATGATGGGAATGGCGCAATAGGCACAGTGCCGGTTGCAGCCTTCGCTGATTTTCAGATAAGCATAATGAGAGGGAGTGGTGATGGCGCGCTGTCCACGACAATCTTCAGCCTCAGCCATGCCCAGGTCTTCGAGCAACTTCATATAATCGAACTTGCCGTAATAGCGATCCACCTGTGGTATTTCCTTTTGCAATTGTCTGCGATAGCGTTCCGACAGGCATCCCATAACATACAGTTTTCCAATCTGCCCTGTCTCCTTGGCTTGTGTCAGCTGCAGGATCATCTGAATGCTCTCCTCCTTGGCGTCGCCGATAAAGCCACATGTATTGACCACCACGATTTCGCCACATGGAGCATCGCTGTCATGGTGGCACACAAAGCCATGTGCCTGAAACTGCCTCATGAGCCGCTCGCTGTCCACCAGGTTTTTGGAGCAACCCATGGTGATGATGTCCACCCTGTTTTTTCTCATCCGTCTATTGCATCCTGTCACCGAAGAGAGACTCCACGAACTGCCGTTTGTTGAACAATTGCAGGTCTTCCATTCCCTCACCCAATCCGATGTATTTGACAGGAACCTTCAGTTGATCACTGATACCAATGACCACACCGCCCTTGGCTGTCCCGTCGAGTTTTGTCACTGCCAAACTGGTGATATTGGTCACCGCAGAGAACTGTTTTGCCTGCTCAAAGGCGTTCTGTCCTGTGCTGCCGTCGAGTACCAGAAGCACCTCATCCGGAGCTTCGGGCAACACTTTTTTCATCACATCCTTGATTTTCTTTAGCTCATTCATCAGTCCCACCTTATTGTGAAGTCTCCCTGCTGTATCGATGATCACCACATCTGCATCATTGGCCTTGGCCGAGCTCAGCGTGTCAAATGCGACGGAAGCAGGGTCGGCACCCATTTTTTGCTTGATGACCGGCACTCCTACCCTTTCTCCCCAAATGCACAGCTGCTCAACGGCAGCGGCGCGGAAGGTGTCGGCTGCACCCAGAAAGACTTTTTTTCCGGCAGCTTTGAACTGATAGGCCAGTTTTCCGATGGTAGTTGTCTTGCCAACACCATTGACACCCACGACAAGAATGACATAAGGCTTATGGTCGGCTGGGAGGTCCCAGTCCTCCAAGTCCTCTGTATGATTCTCAGCAAGCAGAGCGGCAATTTCATCCCGCAAGATGGCATTGAGTTCCGACGTGGAGACATACTTGTCGCGTGCAACTCTCTCCTCGATTCTCTCGATGATTTTGAGGGTGGTTTCCACTCCTACATCCGAGGTGATGAGCACCTCCTCGAGCTCATCCAGCACCTCATCGTCGACTTTTGATTTTCCGGCGATGGCTTTGGATATTTTAGAGAAAAAACTCTGTGAGGATCGCTCCAGACCTTTGTCGAGCGTCTCCTTTTTCTTCTTGTTGAAAAGTCCGAAAAAACCCATAATCTCAATTTTATTGCAAAATTAGCTAAAAATCATGTATTTTCAGTGTGTTGCATGAAGAATTTGCATTTTCACTTACGATTATGCCATAAACATCAAAAAGAGTGCCCTTTTGCGGAGCACTCTCTCTGATATAGGAATTTTAATGATTATTTCTTGAAGAAATCCTGCACGGCCTCATTGGGAACCATTTGCTCGTCAAAGATGTAAGCACCAGTTTTGGGGCTTTTCACCATCTTGATTACCTTGGTATAAGCGCGTCCCTCCTTTGATCCCTCATGGAGAGAAGCCACGGTTTTCTTTGCCATATTCTAAAAATTATTTGATTTCTTTGTGAACGGTCATTTTCTTGAGGATGGGGTTGTATTTCTTCAACTCCATGCGCTCAGGTGTATTCTTGCGGTTCTTTGTGGTGACGTAGCGGCTTGTGCCAGGCAGACCACTGTTCTTCATCTCGGTGCACTCGAGGATGACCTGAACCCTATTACCTTTTGCTTTCTTAGATGCCATTTTGACTAATCTCCTATAACTTTAATGTCCTTCCAATCGACATACCCTTTTGCCACAGCTTGCTTGAGGGCGGCGTCGAGCCCAAGCTTATTAATGGTGCGGAGACCTGCGGCACTTAACTTAAGGCTAATCCAACAATCCTCCTCCACATAATAGAATTTCTTTGTGAACAAGTTCACATCGAAAGTGCGCTTTGTGCGATGCTTCGAGTGGGAAACATTGTTGCCCACCTGGGCTTTCTTTCCCGTAATCTGACAAATCTTCGACATTTCTATCTAAATTTTTGTTTTCGTTTTTTGATACCTATTCCAAACAGGGTGCAAAGTTACTAATAATTTCGTGAACCTCAAAAGTTTTTGATGAATTAAATTTGGAATTAATGTTTTTTTTGGATTTTGAGGGGGCTAGATGGACTAGAAGGACTAGATGAACTAGAAAAACTAGATGGACTAGGATAACTAGAGAAACTAGGAAGACTAGGAAGACTAGGAAGACTAGAATAACTAGCAAGCCATCACAGATGGAAGACATAGGCACATGATGCTGCGAGCTCAGCGACGAGCACATAGAGCAAGATGAGGGGAGCCGCGCTTGCTATTCCCTTTGTGAGTGTCGCCACCACATCATCGAGAGATCGCAATTTTCCAGCCAACACTCCATAAATGAGGGCATTCACAATGACGCAGAAGGCAAGGGCCGGTATGCAGCTTTTGCTAAAGCTACTTGGAAAGAGCTGTCCTGTCGCGCTGAGCAATGCTGCATGAGGCATCAATGTGAGAAAAGCCAAGACCCCCAAGAACAAGACCATCGTGACAGCAACGATGCGCAAGGCAAAAGTCTGTCTATAACGCCTTTCCCCGTTTTTCATCCGTATGGCTCCTATAATCCCCGACTCCCTTGTTGCTCCGTATGCGACGGCAGCCACCAAGATCCACACGAGCGGAGGAGTTGTCACATTGTCGACAAAGGAGCCAAAGAACCATCTGATGCCCTCGCTTCCCAACAACGACCTCACCTGAGACTCAGGCAAGGCGGCATTGATGAGCCACGACACCAGAAAGAGCAGCACCTGCATGGCCGGAATGACCAGTACCACCCAATTGAGTATATTCCTGAGGTTCTTAATCCTCATCAGGCATCAGGTTGTCAATATCCAGGATTCTTAGTTCGAGAGCTCTCACCACCAATCTTGTAGCATTGACGCCATATCCGCTGTTGCCATTTGGGAAAAGCTTCTGCACCAATTCGTTCTGTCTTTTCTCCAGGCTCTTCACGCCGAATGGCATTCCTCTCAGATTGGTGATTTGCTCTTTGGTATAGCCCAAGGCGAGGTGTCTGAGGAACCTCTCATCATATTCGTCAATCTCATAATTGACCAAAGCCTCCTGCCTCATGAGCTGGCTTCCCACGCTGTACT
>CAMZHP010000250.1 GCA_947306845.1 uncultured Prevotellaceae bacterium | reverse complement strand
CTCCCCTTTAACTTCCTTTCCATTCCGTAAGTTGAGCGAATGCGAAACTTAAGTAAAACCATAAACCTGACATCATGACAAAACAGATTTCACTGTTCCTCGAGAACAAGAACGGCCGTATCAGCGAGGTGGCAAAGACACTCGGCGACAACGGCATCAATATGAAAGCATTCTCCATGACTGAGACACCCGACTTCGGCATCCTCCGTATCGTGGTGGCCGATACCGAGCGCGCCGCGGTGGTGCTCAGCGAAGCCAATTTCGCCGTCTCCATCACCGACGTGGTGTGCATCGAATGCTCCGACCGCCCGGGAGCGCTGGCCGAAGTGCTCGGTTGCCTCACCACGGCAGATATCGGCATCAACTACATGTATGCCTTCTCCGAGGGCAGCATGGCCAAATTCGTCATCAAGACCGCCGACATCGAAAAATGCGAGGAGGCCTTGCGAAAGGCCGGATGCACGGTGTTGTAATATCCTACGCTATGCTTAACAGGAAAGAAGCTGCAGAGGGGCAACTGGCTCCTCGCAGCTTTTTCTTTTTTATGACCTATAATTGGCTCTGAATGCAATGGACGGCAGCCAATTATAGGCTTTTTGGAAGGGTTTCCCTTTTTTCTCACCACTTTTTTTGCTTTTCTTCTTGAAAAACACTATTTTTGTGGCAATTATACGGTTACTTATTTACTCTTGATATCAAGACTTGTAAAAGTCGAAGTACTACTAACTAGATTTTTAATCATCAACCTAATGATAATGAGAAAAGCGTTACTTTCTATTTTATTGTTCATGCTATGCATGACTTGTGCCGTAGCCAACCCGGTGACACAAGACCAGGCATTGCAGAAAGCAAAGGCGTTCCTTGTAAAGAAGGGCTTGGCGGTGAATGCCAACATCAGCCTCGTCTATCAGGGAAAACAACGGGCACACCATAATGGCGCACCCTCGAAAGACGCCTGTTACTATGTGTTCAACAACGGCCAAAACGCCGGATTCGTCATCATCTCCGGCGACGACTGTGCCGAAGACGTGTTGGGATATGCCGACAGCGGCTCGTTCGATGCCGACAACATCCCCAGCAACATGCAGGTCTTCTTGCAGGGATATGCAGAGGAGATAGCTGCGGCAAGGGCGCTGGGACTGACCAACACCGGCGACGAAGTAAACGTGGAGGTGGCCCGCAAAGTGGTGCCTCCGCTCATCGAGACCAAGTGGAACCAGTCAGACCCCTACAACCAGAAATGTGCCAATCCTCAGGGACAGCGGTGTGTCACTGGATGTGTGGCAACGGCTCTGGCACAGGTGATGTATTACCACAAGTGGCCCAACAGCTCTACGAGCACCAGCACAATCCCAGGTTATACCCTCGATGATTGGAGAACGCATGCCGGTGACACTTATGCTCAACTCGACCCGACCAAGTTTGACTGGGCGAAGATGAAAAATGCCTATGTCAATACAGGAGCCGATGATGAGGATGCCGAGACAGCGGTGGCCAATTTGATGCTCTATTGCGGGCACGCCGTGAAGATGGATTATGGCGTGAGTGAGTCGGGAGGACTTGAGTCGGAGATTCCCAACGCGCTCATAAACTATTTCAATTATCCTGGCAATCCTACTTGGCAGAAAAGGGAGAAATATTCTCCCGAGGTATGGGATGAAATGATCTACAACGAATTGAAGAACGGCCGCCCCGTGCTCTATGGCGCCTCGACCACAGGTGGAGGCCTGGATACATCGGGTGGCGGACATGAGTTCATCTGCGACGGATACGACGGACATGGTCTCTATCACATCAATTGGGGATGGGGAGGCAGCTCCGACGGCTACTACCGCCTCACGGCACTCCGACCCACCAGTCAAGGTGTAGGAGGCAGTGGCGATAGTGGTGGCTACTCTATAGGACATGATGCCATCATCGGTGTGAGCAGTACGGCCATCACCGGTGAGCAGAGCAGCAGCTCGGCCGAGAGCGCCCTGCTCACAGAAGAGATGTACGTGGATGGTGAGAATGTCGTCGATTACAATTCCAGATATGGTTTCCATAATGTAATGGTTTATTTCCAGTATTCCCTTGCTGGCATGCTCAACGGCATCGACAGGGGCTTCGGCTTGTATAAGGACGGAGAACTCCTGCAATATATCCAAGAGGAAGAGAATGTGGAATTGCTAAATGGATATTATTATTATACAACTGGTTCTTTGTATGGGCTAGGCACCAACCTTGAAGACGGCAATTACCAGGTGATGGGCATCAATAAGTTGCATGGCACTGAGGAGTGGTTGCCCAACGTAGGCTCCAACCTCATCTATCTCGACGTGGAAATCAGCAATGGCAAGGCCACCTTCACCAACGTGAAGAAGACAGAGACCTTCGCATTGGAGGTGACGGGTCTGGAACAACGGTTTGAAAATGGCTTTACAGACAAGAATAACAATCGTTTCATTCAAATCAGGGCTTATCTGAGAAACACGGGCGATGCGGTATACGATGGCCGCGTTTTCATCCGTTCCATCCAGATTGGACAGGCTTGCGAGGGCGTTCACTTGTCAGTAGGCGGGGAAGACTATGTCGACTTCTTCATTCCTACCAGCAATCCAAATAATTCTTTCAGTGCCACAATCACTTTGCGTGATGAATCAGGTAACCAGATTTACTCTCAACAGATGAGGATCTCTAACGTTTATCCGGATTATTCCATTACCAAGAAAGGGTATCATATCTATAACTATTCGGATGGTAAGATGTATAGTGCGCTTCTTGATGGTGATTTCACTCTGCAGAACGACTCTGAAAAGCCTTATGAAGGTGTCTACTCCTTGGAAATATTGAGATATTCAGGTACTTCATCCAATGGAACGTCATATTCTGTATTCAGACTACCTGTGCTGGTAAAACTGCTTGGCAATGAGAAAAAGACCATACCGTTCGCTTTCTCCGGACTGGCAGTAGGCGACAAATTCTTGGTCTCTTTGACAGACCCATCGGGCAATGCCGTCATCTCACGCACTTCCACTATCGAGATTGTTCCAGGTGTGGTCTACTGGAGAGCCAATGGCACCCGTTATGCCGAGGCTCCCACAAGCAAAATCGTTGTTCCAAAGAACATCACTGCCGTGAGTTTCGAAGACCTTGCTTTGAGCAATTACACCATCGACTTCTCTAATGTCAATAACAATAACATCATCTTCTATGTGGGTGCCAACGATGCCGCCGGATACACGAAAATCACCAATGCCAACGCCCAGTATAATGTGGTGAAGGACTACCAAGCCACCAAACTGATGTTGTCGGAAAACTACGACTTCTTCGTGCCTAAGCGCTTCTATGCCTCCGAGGTGCATTATACCTATACGCCCACGTTGGCCGCCAATGGCGTAAATGGATGGCAGAGCATCTCGCTGCCCTTCCCCGTGAAGAAGGTGACATCCGACAACAAGCAAGTAGACTGGTTCCATGGCAACGACACCGAGGAGAAAGACTTCTGGGTGAGGGAGTTCAAGCAGGTAGTGGGCAGCACCGTGAAGTTCGCCGACGCTGCGACATGGGAAGCCAACGTGCCCTATATCTTCGCCGTGCCGGGCAACAAGTGGGGACCGGAATACAACATGGTAGGAAAAGAGATGGATTTCAGCGCCACCGATGTGTGGGTGGAGAAATCCACTGTCAAGGCTGTGGTGAGCGACAGGTATGAGTTCGTAGGCATCACCGGCGGTACCACACAAGGCGCGTATGGCTATTCCAATTTGAGCAGCGTGCTCGAAAACGCCTATGTGCTCAATGAAAAGGGCAATGCTTTCGAGCAAGGGTCTACTACATGGCAGAACAAGCACAATGTGTGCTACTTCACCATCGACGACCTGACCATCGGCCAGCCGGCAAAACTCAACATCGGCTTCTTCGAAGAGACCGACGGCATCTGCTTGCCACAGGTGAAAGCCGAAGACGGACAACTGGTCGATGTATATAATGTCGACGGCATGAAGGTGGCCACGGTGGTTGTGAATGGCGGTAAGGCCGACCTTAGCGGCCTGCCAAAAGGTGTGTTTATTGTTGAAGGAAAGAAAATAGTGAGATAGTCATGAAAAAGAAATATCATATACCTACAACCGAAATCATCGCCATCGACACCAAAGAACTGATGCTGCCTCCGAATGCCAGGATGTCCGACCCCCCTGTAGGGGGAGCCAACTCCTTTGCCTTCGATGAGGAGGAAAACGAGGATTGGGGAGGAGTCCCCGGCGAAAAGACAAAGAACGATCTCTGGAACTGATTCCTTAACATGATATGAAGCGACGGCCCGCCACATGGCGGGTCGTCGTCGTAAGCAAAGGCCGGAAAATCTCGCCCCTGTCATGCCGGGGCATCTGCATCAACACTATACACAAACATTATGAATCTTTTTGCCCTGCAAAGATACACACGTATCCTCTTCTTCGCAATACCTAAAAATAGGGTTTCCTGCAGATACCCATTGCCGTCGATGGCGCTTTTGCTGCTTTTTTTTACATAAAAACATGTCGGTTTCAGAAATAATGTGTAAATTTGCTGATGAATGTGCTGGCGGAGGATTCTCTCCCGCCCCTACAACAGGAAAACTATAAATCATTCGAAAACATGTCATTTATCAACAAAAACCTCATGGAAGGCGAGCATGTGGTATGCGAGGCAAAATTCCACTATATGCTCTATTGGTTGCCCATACTATTGGTCATCGTCGCACTGGTGATGCCTTTCATCCCCATCGGCGAAGACACCCTGAAATACAGGCTCATCTTCAGCGGAGTGTTCCTTGTGCTGGCTGCGCTGTGGGCCATCGTCATCAACAACGGCAAGCGATTCATCCTCACCAACAAGCGCATCATCCTCAAGACGGGCATCATCAAGCGCGACTCCAATGAGCTGATGCTGCGCAAGTGCGAGGGCATCAAGGTCACACAGAGCATCATGGGCAGGCTCCTCAACTACGGACACGTGATGGTGACCACTGGCGAGGTGGTCGACGTGTTCAAGTATATCTACAATCCCGTGGCTTTCAGCACCAAGGTCA
>CAMZHP010000249.1 GCA_947306845.1 uncultured Prevotellaceae bacterium | reverse complement strand
TATTTCCAAAAGCAATATCCATATCCCACATACGACCAAACTCAGGTTAACAAAGTGCTGAAAGCTATCGACGCTGCTACAGAGGCATTGTCTTCCGACAAAGTTGGCGACCGTGCAAAGGCATACCAAAATCTGGAGACAGCTATTGCTAACCTTGCCAACAGTTCAATGATTAAATGGATAGAAATTCCTACAACTGAGGAAAATCCGTTTGACCTGGCTTCAGGTACATTCACAAGTTGGCGTTTGGAAGGTGCCGGCAATATCGGCTACGGCTATCAAGGCGGAAGTGTGCTTTACTACGTCAACGTGACTGCTGCCGATAACTATGAAATGAGCATTGAGATGGCCAATCCTGCTGATGGCGGCCAAATCCGTATCACTGCCACAAGCGACGATGACGCCAATGAGTATTACAATCAAGTTATCGACGTACCCAATACCGGTGGTTGGAGTGACCATCAGGATGTTGTGGCCAACATGAACTTGCCAGAGGGACGTATCAAACTGCTGCTCTATGGTGAAACTGCTGCTGGCAACTGGGTGGGCAACATCTACAAAATCAGCATCATCAAAGGCAATTCTGAGGGAATCAGCGAAATTGTTGCTGCTAGCCGCAATATGGGAGTCTACAACTTGCAAGGCCAATTTGTGGGCAACACCACACAGAAACTGCCACAAGGAATATACATTGTGAACGGACAGAAACAAGTAGTGAAATAACCTTAAGGATAGGTGAACCCAAAGGCGGGAGGTCGTCGACCTCCCGCCTTTTTACGTTGCTTGTTTCAATTTCTCATGGTGTCCAGCTGTAGGATTCCCTACATCTGCTCCGTCGCATTCCGATGCTCTCGGTATTCAGAAGGTGTGAGTCCAGTCTGTTTCTTGAAGCATTTGCCAAAATAACGTGAGTCGCTGAATCCGACCATATATGCAATCTGTGAGAATGGCTCGTTAGATTTGGCAACCAACTCTTCGGCATGCCGTATGCGGATATGCCTAAGAAACTCAACCGGACTCATGCCTACAAGGCTTTTTACTTTGTTGAAAAACGCCGTGCGTCCAAGACATACAGCCTTGGCCAAATCCTCGACCACCAAATTAGGATTTGACAGATTATCCT
The DNA here is from genome assembly GCA_947306845.1 of uncultured Prevotellaceae bacterium. Next base: position 3,955 of record CAMZHP010000249.1, on the reverse strand, counting down.
CGATAAATGCAACCAGTTTTTCCATCATGAGTTTGTCGGAATCAACAATATTGACAGATTTGAGTTTGACAACTCGTTTGTCCTCGTTGGATTCTTCTGATTGACGTTGACTCTCTGGCATGGTGTCAATCCTGATGTTTTCCAAATAGTTATTCTGAAGCAGCCGTTGGTTGGCGATGATATTCTCCATGCGCTGCTTGAGATAGGTGGCAGAAAATGGCTTTGTGATATAGTCATTCACCCCTGCCTTGAGTCCTTCAATGCGGTCATCCATGGATGCTTTTGCCGAGAGGATGACAATGGGAATATGAGATATGTTGGGGTCGGCCTTGATCAGATGCACCATTTGCAATCCATCCATCTCTGGCATCATTACATCTGTGAGAATGAAATCGGGCGACTCCGTCTTCGCTTTTTCCAATCCCTCACGGCCATTGGTGGCTTGGGATACAGTATAGTCATTTTCAAGGATGCTGACAAGGAATTTCCTTAGGTCACCGTTGTCCTCCACAATCAGCAACCTGGTTTTGCCTTCTTCAGACGTCAAGTTTTCGGATGTGCTGGCTTCTGTGTCGTGATTGTCCTTTGCTGCCAACACAGCATTCGTGTCCTGCATGGCCGCATTCTCATCACTGATATACATATTGTGCTCTTTGCTGTATGCCAGCATCTTGTTGACGAGGTCGAGCATACGCTGTGCATTGCGTCTGACCATCTCAAGATGCATGCGGGCGCTATCTCCCAGTTTCTCTGTCGACAAAACCTGTGTGACAGGGCCTCCTATCAATGTGAGAGGGGTGCGAAGCTTATGGCTTACATCCGTGAAGAACCGTGTTTTCATCTCATTGAGCCGCCGCTCCATCGAGTTGACCGTCCGTAGCTTATATATCCACACTGCCACACCTAAAACAAGGATGAAAAGGAGGGCATAAAGCAATTTTGCCCACCATGTCTCCCAGAAAGTAGGATGGACATAAATATGTAGAATTTGCGTGTTGTCTACCCATTTCCCGTAACTGTTGGTAGAGCGAACAAATAATTGATGATGCCCATGCGGCAGATGATTGAACGAGATACTGTGCTCTGTTCCGATTGGGTTCCAATCCTTGTCCACTCCCTCCAGTTTGTAACTATAATGGATCATATAATTGTCCTGATAATCCAGAGCTGCAAAATAAAGGGTTAGATTGCGGCGGTCAGAAGGAACATCAAGATAGTAGTTAGGAGGCATCTGGCTCATCTTTGTGTCGCCATGGAAAAGCACTCCAACGAAAGCCAATGGCGGAATAAAGGCATTCTCTTTTAACCTGTCGGGTTGAAAGCTGATAAATCCGTCACTGGTTGCCACAGTGATTTTCCCTGTTAGGGGATCAAGTGCAGCCTCGGCCTCTGTCAGTTCCGTATTCTCTCCTAAAAGGCTTGGCCCGTATCGCCAATATTGTTTGCTTACAGGATCATACATGTTGACACTGTTCTCACAACCTATCCATAGATTCTTGTTGTTGTCTTCCAATATGTTCAGAACGGTACCAAAGTTGGAAATCACAGATTGGTGCTTGAACTTTAATTGGTCTTTGAGCAAACCAAAATTGTCTATGGTCTGCACGCCGCCACCTACAGTAGCCACATAAATGATACTGTCGTATACACAAGTCTGCATCACGTCGCTGGTCATCAGCGAGTGGCTGTCGCCCTGCTTGTATTTCTGTGCATAAAAGATGATATCGGAAGGTTGGTCAAACTTCTCTGAAAATGTGATAAGCCCATTTGATGCAGACACGATGATGACGCTGTCTTTTGTCTCTGTGATGCGTCTCACCTTATGGAAATCGCTGATGGGATAGTTTTTGAGTTCATTGCCACCATGTAAGAATCTGCCATCCTGCATGAGGCATACTCCTTTTTCAAAGGTTCCAACCCAGATGCGGTGTTGATAATCTTCATGAACATCATAAATCTGGTCACTGGGTAATGAATATGGGTCACCATTATGAGAATAGTGGAGCACATGATGCCCATCCTCAACACAATAGAGCCCGTCGCCTTTTGTACCGATCCACACTCGATGGCTGGTGTCTTCCGACAAACTGTATATATGTGTGGAGAATCTCACCGGCTGCTGATGCAGTTGGCCGTCTGGTCCGAAATAACCCTTAAGGTTTCCTTCGGGATCATAAATCATGATATCACCAAGCAAGTTGCCAACCCACAAATCACCATCATGGTCGTACATCACACTGCGTACTTCTTGAATACCTGTAATGTGGTGCAAATGATTGAAGCGGAAATTGACCATCGCCAAGTTATGATCACCGAAATACCACATGTTACCCTGCCGGTCAATGTAGTAATTTTCAATAATTGGTTGGAAGACAGTAGTTCTGATGGGGGTACTGACAAATATATGTTTCTCTTCATCATAATAACCACTAAATCCGCGGGATGTCGCTACCCAAATAGTGTGATGCTTGTCTTCATAGATAAAACTCCTGTTTGTCTGTTTCAAAACAGCTGTTGGTCCACACTCCATTTTCTTGGATACTCCTTCCTTGACATCAACCAATATGACATCATCGTTGTCGGTCATTACCCAAAGGCGTCCAATTTCGTCGGACAGCATTTGGATGACATTTACGTCATAAGACGAGGTGCCATACAAAGGAATGAGTTTGCTTTTGTGGTTCTCTGTGTTGTAAACAAAAATACCCGCATTGGTGGCTGCAGCCAACATGGTCTGTCCGATAATGCCCAACTGCTTGATGCTTTTCACCTGGCTGGGTATTTGAATGGGTAAGACAGAGGCGTTTTTCTCCGACAAAATACCTATTTTTCCGTCGTATGTAGCAAAGAAGACAAGATTCCCCACTTGCTTTATCATGTCGTAAGGATAATTGATCACATATGTGCTGTCGGAAGTCATGATACGGATGTTGCTGAAAATCCACTGACGATGTTTGTCATCCTCTTCCACCCACCTGATTTGTTCTCCCTTCTTGCCTGTATAAACCTTGATGGATTTAGAGTCCTCATAGGCACTGTCTCTGATACAAAAAGCGGGACCGCCTGAGACATCATTAATCAACCATGTATAGCCATTGCTCATTGGAAATGATCGGGAGGAGCTCAAATTCAAATTGAATCTTTCATTAATCTTCCGGCCTATGTCAATATACTCGCTTCTTTTTCGGTCGAAAAGAAAAACTTTCTGATCGTATGTGACACACCAGAGGTTGCCTGTCTGACTGGGTTGAATATTAAGCAACCTGTTGGTGGTCAATACTCGATGAATATCCGTATTGTCGCGCAGGTTTTGAAACCGATAGCCATCATACTCACAAAGCCCGTTCCACGTGGATATCCACATGAGTTGGTCTGGGGTCTGAGTGATACCTGTTATCGTATTCGACACCAATCCATCTCTTAGGTTGAAAGTCTTAACTGTGCAATAAGGTTGTGCATTCCCCATCACACATGCATTGATAACAAGTAACAACAAAAGGATATATCTTTTCATAGGTTTTGCTTTTGATGATGGCAGAGACAATTTTGTAGAAATACCTCCGTCATTTTTAGTTTTTTGCTTGTATTGCCTTTTTACTCGTTTGTTTCGATTTGTTTTCTCAGCAAAAGTACAAAGATTTTCCGAGATGAGGAAACTCTTGGTTGTTTTTTATTTTGGGTAATATATGAATCCTATTGATGAATTGACAAAAAGATGAAAGTTTAAAAACTTGACATTACGCAATGTATTTCATACTACAATTCATGGAAAAGAATCCCCCTATAATTCATAAAAAGTGCAAAATGCTTTGTTGTTACAAAGAGAATCCTGCACTTTTATAAAAGCATGGCCAATTTTACTTCAGCATAAAGAAAAACAATGCTTGCAGTCCGTTGAGAAATAGAATGATGGCGATGCAGAGCATCTTGATTTCAGAAATCTTCTCGTCAATTT
>CAMZHP010000248.1 GCA_947306845.1 uncultured Prevotellaceae bacterium | reverse complement strand
ACAGGCAATAATTTTACCATCTTTTTTGACCAGACAGGAGAAAGCTATGAAACAAATGAGGCAGGAGAAAGTTATACTATTCCGTACAAATGGGTTTATATTGTTTCTGGCACAAAGACCGCTAATGGTATTAAGGATTTGACAGTAGGTTTCGTCATGAAAGAAAAAGGATACGATCCTGAAGAAAAGATTGTTGATGTTGGCACATTCCGTTTCTTCACCGACCCAGACGGTATAAGTCAGGCCACCTCATGGCCTTATGGCAATCAGTATGGAACGAAGAAGCGTGTGAAACAAGGCAGCACACTTCCGAGTATTCTCAACAACAACCGTAAAAAGTTGACACCTCTGAAATAATCAGAGTGAAAGCATCATCAATATCAACACAAAGGCACAGAGGAACAGAGTTTTTTGTTTCTCTGTGTCTTTGTTTCTGTGTTGGATTTGTTTATGGCCGACACTTGATACAGACGTCTCAACTACGTTGCACAGCCATTGCAAAAGGTGATGTACGGAAAGGAGAAGGGGAAACCACCATTGAACTGTGGCATCTTGATTTCCTTAGGTTCCTGGATGCGTGGGAGCCAGTCCTTGTCGAACCGCTCTATGTTTTGGTCGAGGAATGACAGACGGTCGGAAAGCCATTGCTTTAGCACCTTGATCTCCTCATCATAGGAACTGACGCGATAGGCTGCAAACATACCAACTGCGTTGAAACCACCAAAATCTGGCATCTGAAATCCTTCTGGCATCTGGAAACCTCCTCCCATCGGTGGAAATCCTCCCATCGGTGGAAAACCTCCCGGAAAATGTGGAATGGAGTCTGGCATTTGAAAACCACCTGGCATTGGGGGAAAACCACCTCCTCCCATCGGTGGAAAACCACCCATCGGCGGAAAACCTCCTCCCATTGGAAATCCGAAAGGTGATGACATGGTCTTTCCTTTCTCTTCCTCAGACACTAAGAGCTCGGGGTATTTCTCGAAATGCCGAGCAATGTATGGTGCCAACAGTTGGGCGTGGCGGTCGATATACGCGTTGATAGCCTTGTTGCTCAGCACACTCTTCCTAAGGGCTTTGTAGCGAATTTTTACCGCTTTGCGGAAGGCCGGGTCTTGCAAAAGCCGCTGCCACAGGGCTGGTGTGGGGTTGTTGCTGGCACCCTCGAAGCACCAGGCATCGATTTTGTTGGCATTGGCGAAATTACAGTTGCCATAAGCGAGATTGTAGTCCCAAACGGGGCCTGCCACGAGTTTTCCACCGGTGCCATCAGCATGCAGTTTCTCCTTGTAGAAATACGCGCTCCGTTTGTAGCCGTCGGCATTGAGACTGAGTTCGGTGTGGATGAAATAGTCAACGAATGAGGGAACATCGATAAAATGGGCGTAGCCACGCACAGGGTCGGAAAAATCATCCGACTGGATGGTCAGTTCCACGGAGTCAACAAACTGTTGTATATAGGCCAGTTGCTCAGCTTGCAATTTCTTCTTTTTCGGATAGATGCACGACCATGTGACTAGGCTCGTCATATTGCCCTCGCCGATTCCGGGTACTTTGGAGGGAAAAGTGGCATCGTCTTGGTCATAGGTGTCGATGCGCAAGATATATCCACCCGTCACATCACGCCCTGCCACATCGCTCTTTTTCAGTTTTGAGATATTGACACGCTGTTCTCCGCGCTTGATGGCTTCTGAAAGGATGTAGATGCCACGGTAGTCGCCATTGAGCGTCAGTTCTACCATCTGTGTCCTGGGAGCCCAGTGTCCCATGTCACGCCACAGTTGGAACGCCAGCGGATCGCGCACAGCTGACACATCGTTGTAGGGAGCCAGCAGCACCCAGTCGCTGTGGGCGGGCATGCCCAGCAAGGGCGCATCCATCTCTTTGCCCAGACTGTCGCGTAGTTCGATGGTGTACTTCTTTTGATTGAAACTGAGTGAGCTGTTGCCACGCAGCTTGATGCCGATGCTGCCGTCGTAGTCGCTGGCCTTCAAATGGGCGGTCACTTTCTGCTTGGGATTCATTGCAGAATCCACTGTGATGATCACTTGTTCCACAGTCTTCTGCGCGTTCTCCATCACTTGTCCCTGTAGGGTCGGTGTGATGAGTGAAAACAATAAGTTGATGATAATAAGTCTGTTCATTTTTGTAAGAGTAATGTCTACACTTCTAAACTTCTACACTCCTAAACTCCTTTCAACTTGTGTATGTTATTTCCATCTGATGCGCACCATAACAGGATAGTGGTCGGAGGGATTGCGTCGGGTGTAGGTGCCAAACGAAATCTCCTGCGGTGCATCCGCTGCCTTCTGGGTGATGGAAGAGTCGGTGTTGGGTGTCCAGTAACTGTCGGTGAGAACCCCGTATGCCTCCACATGGACAGACGGGGAGACAAACACGTGGTCGATGCGGCTGGATGTCTTCAGCTGTGGTTTGAAATCATTAAAAGTACCGTTTTCTGCAAATCGAACGGGTGCAACGGTGTAAGAGTCCATGAGAATGCCAGAATCAGTAAAGATGCGGTAGATCTCATCGGTCTGGTCCACGTTGAAGTCGCCAGTGAGCACCACGGGCTTTTTACCGGCTATCTCACGGATTTTGCTCACGACAAGACGGGCTGCTTCGCGGCGTGCCACCCGTCCTACATGGTCCATGTGGAGGTTGAAGAAATAGAACTTCTTCTTGGTCCTGAGGTCCTTGAATTTCCCCCAAGTGCAGATGCGGATGCAGGCCGCATCCCAGCCGAGAGCCGGACGGTCGGGTGTTTCGTTGAGCCAGAAATCCCCGTGGTCGAGCAGGCGTAGGCGGTTTTTGTCGTAAAAAATGGCGGCATACTCGCCCCCTGTCTTGCCGTCATCACGTCCCACGCCGATGGAACTGTAGTTGCGCAGTCCGTGGAGCAAGTCTTGGAGTTGGCCATGCAGCACTTCCTGTGTGCCAAAGATGGCAGGAGCCATGAAATTCACTTGGTCGCAGATCACCTGGCATCGCTTGCCCCAGACCTCCCCTCTGATGGAGTCGCCATTGTTCTTGTTGCGGATATTGTAGGTGCCCACTAGCATTTCCTGTGCGAAGATGGGGCAGGACAGTAGCATAGCAGTCATCAGCAGGCACAGGGTTTTCAGGTGTCTTCTCATGTCTCGGTTCCTCCTTCCTGTCCTTCCCATTCTTTCCATTGTCGGAGGGCCTCCTGCCAGTCGGTCTGTTCGCCAGCCTCCACAGCCTCCTGGGTGCGTGCTGCCTTATCTCTCGCCTTGTCGCGAGCCCGCTTCTCCTTCATGGCAGCGATGGTGGCATCGTCGAGCACTTGGATGGCGCCACGCTTGACTGCTTCGCGCAGTTCCTCTTCGCCGAACGCCTTGCCGGGTTCGTTGAAGTCGGAGATATTGAACTCATAGTCCACCCGCAGTTGGTGGCGGATGAGTTTCTGTTTGCCTCGGTTGACCGCATTTTTCTGGCGCAGCAGTTTTCCGATTTCCTCCAGTTCTTTCTGTGAGAATTTGTTTCTGCCCATATTGTTGTTTTTGTTTTTGCAAAATTAGTGTAAAAAATCGAGTAAGTGAGCAAAATAGGTATGATTTTATTATGAATGAGAAGGAAGGCATTCCTTTCAATCGGAGAAAAATAGAGTTCATTATTTTGGGTTAGGATGGACGAGTATGCCCCAAAAGCATTACCTTTGCATACGCTATGGTCTGAAAAATGGTCTTCTATGCCGCAGCATGTATAGCGAGATATCGCAAAAGCCGTTCGTGGCATTGTATGGAACAGACCTCTTAAATAAGTTATGATGAAAACAAAGAGACTGATCGTTACGATATTGCTGGCACTGCCATTCTGTTTGAGAATGTTGGGATGCACTGTCATGATAGTAGCACCTTCAGCCACGGAAGATGGCCGTCCTTTGTTGTTCAAGAACAGGGACAGTGCAAATGCTTACATGGTTGACATCAGGATAGACCATCAAGAGGGTTTCAAATTCATTGCCCAATATGCCCTGCGTGAAGATTCATGGGAAGGGCCTTGGAGCGGTTTCAATGAAGCAGGTTTTTGCATTGCCAATTCACTTTCCTATAACTTTTCAGGTGCGGAATATGCCTCCATGAACAAGGATATTATTGATATGGCATTGCGTCATTGCGAGACGGCGTCAGAATTTGAGCAACTGATAGACAGTTTGGAAAAACCTGTTGATGTCCGTGCCAATTATGCGGTCATCGATGCCCATGGAAATGCCGCCTTTTATGAAGTCGGGCCATACGGATACACCAAATATGATGCCAACGACCCACAGACGGCCCCGGGAGGTGTCTTGGTTCGCACGAACTATAGCCTTGCGGGAGATTTGGACAGAAAGGTGGGCGAGGATCGTTGGAAGGCGGCTGAGTTTTTCGTTTCTGAGGCAATGGCTTCCCATCAGTTTAACTGGCGATATATCCTGCAAAACCTGCCTCGTTATTTAGTACACAGCAATGGCACAGACCTCTATGCTGCTGCCCCTGCTACATGGAATGATGAGTGGCAGACAGACTTCGACGGTTATATCCCCCGTCATTCAAGCACGAATGCCATGCTTATGCAAGGCGTGAAGGCCGGGGAATCCCCTCTTCTTACTGTTTGTTGGTCGATAACTGGCCCTCCTATGGCTACGGTTGCTCTTCCGCTGTTCCTTACAGCCAACAACATATTGCCAAGTAAAACGATGAAGGCAGACAGCAATTCATGGTTGTGTGAGAAAGGTCAGGCCCTGAAATCCATCATCTTCCCATATCAAGAGAATACCACCAAGTTGATAGACCTGTCAAAACTATACAATAGAGATGGTACAGGGATTATGCAGAGGATTGTCAAGATAGAAGGAGAAATCATAGAGCGAGGCAACAGCCTGATAGCAAATGCCCGTCAATCGGGAATGCTATCAGAAGAATCTTTGACCGACTACTATGCGTGGTTGGACAAGTATATCGAGCAGGAATACGAGTATAACTTCGACGCTATGATAACAAGCATTCAGAGCCAAGGTCAGAGAATCAAGCAAAATATCGGTTGTTGGGACATTGACGGTAAAAGGCAGAGCAATCCACCATCCTATAGAGGCATTGTTATTTACAACCAACGGAAATATCTGAAATA
>CAMZHP010000247.1 GCA_947306845.1 uncultured Prevotellaceae bacterium | reverse complement strand
GGTTAACCTATCCTGAAACTGCGCTTGATCTTGTCTACATAAGCGTCGATGACGGCCACGGCTGTGATGTTCACCACATCGCGGACACTGCTTCCATAATCGGCAAAGTGAATGGCTTTGTTCAGACCCATCTGGATGGGACCGATAATCTCAATATCGGGTTCCAGAGCTTGCAGCATCTTATAAGAGGAGCGGGCACTGGTCAGATTGGGGAAGATGAGCGTGTTCACGTCCATGCCTTTTAGACGGTTGAAGGGGTAGAGGCTGTCGCGCAACTCACGGTCAAGGGCTGTGCTGATTTGCATCTCACCGTCGATGGGAAGGTCGGGCAACTGCTCATGGATCTTGGCCACTGCATTGCGCACTTTCTTACTGCCTTCCGATTGGTCGCTGCCGAAATTGGAGTGACTGATGAGGGCAATGCGGGGATGCTCGTTGAAAAATTTCACGGCTGTGGCGGCTAGTTTGGCTATGTCAATCAAATCGTCGGTACCGGGGTCATTGTTGATGAGGGTGTCTGCCACAAACAGAAGTCCACGCTGTGAGTTGATGATGTGCATCGTGCCGAAATTCTTATAGTCAGGACGCACACCGATAATTTCCTTCACCACTTTCAGCGTATTGGAGTATTTCGTGTAGAGTCCGGTGATGAAAGCATCTGCGTCGCCAGTCTCCACCATCATCATACCGAAATAGTTGCGCTCAAACATCTTGTCGTTGGCTTCCTCAAAGGTGTAGCCGTCACGCTGACGCTTTTCTGTGAGGATGCGGGCATAGCGTTCACGACGTTCAGCCTCACGGTCATGGCGGAGGTTCACAATCTCTATGCCGTCAAGGCTGAGTTCGAGTTGGGCAGCCAGTTTCTCAATGCGCTCATCGTTGCCCAAAAGGATTGGCTGGCATATACCCTCTGCTTTGGCCTGAACAGCGGCCTTGAGCATGGTGGGGTGGATGCCTTCTGCGAAAACCACACGCTGGGGATGTGCACGGGCGGTGTCGTACAGCTTACGAGTTACCTTGGTCTGCAAACCGAGCATCTGGCGAAGACCGTTCTTGTATTCTTCCCAGTCGGTGATGGTGCGCCTCGCAACACCGCTGTCGATAGCGGCCTTGGCTACAGCGGCTGACACCTCTGTGATGAGACGTGGATCTACGGGCTTGGGAATGAAGTAGGAGGGACCAAAGGTCAGGTTGTTCACCTTATAAACATCATTCACCACATCGGGTACGGGTTGTTTCGCTAGTTCGGCGATGGCAAGCACGGCGGCCATCTTCATTTCTTCGTTGATGGCACGGGCATGCACATCGAGTGCCCCGCGGAAAATATAGGGGAACCCGATGACATTGTTGATCTGGTTGGGATAGTCTGAGCGACCCGTTGCCATCAACACGTCGGGACGGGAGTCCATCGCATCTTCGTAAGAGATCTCGGGTACGGGATTGGCTAGTGCAAAGACAATGGGGTCTTTGGCCATGGAGCGTACCATGTCCTTCGTCAGCACATTGCCTTTGGAGAGTCCTACAAAAACATCAGCTCCGCGGACTGCTTCCTCAAGGGTGTGGACATCGGTACGGTCGGTGGCAAAGAAGCGTTTTTGCTCATTCAGGTTCTCGCGGTCACTGGTGATTACTCCTTTGGAGTCAAGCATCAGTATGTTCTCCTTTCTTGCGCCGAGTGCCATGTAAAGTTTGGTACATGAGATGGCGGCTGCGCCGGCGCCGTTCACCACAATCCTCACTTCTGAGATGTCCTTGCCATTTACTTCAAGGGCATTTTTAAAACCTGCTGCAGAAATGATGGCGGTACCGTGCTGGTCATCATGCATGACTGGAATGTCAAGGGTGCGCTTCAAGCGCTCCTCGATATAAAAGCATTCGGGTGCCTTGATGTCCTCCAAGTTGATGCCGCCAAAGGTGGGGGCAATCTTCTCCACTGCTTCACAGAACTTCTCGGGGTCTTTCTCTGCAACTTCGATGTCGAACACGTCGATGCCGCCATAGATCTTGAACAACAGTCCCTTGCCTTCCATCACGGGTTTGCCGCTCAATGCTCCAATGTCGCCAAGGCCAAGCACGGCAGTTCCATTGCTGATAACCGCCACCAGGTTGCCCTTGTCGGTATAGCGGTAGGCATCGTCAGGATGCTCCTGAATCTCTAAACAGGGAAATGCTACGCCGGGGGAATAGGCAAGACTGAGATCGGTTTGGGTACGGTAGGGTTTAGTGGGTTTTACCTCGATTTTGCCGGGGCGACCGCTGTGATGGTATTCAAGTGCGGCTTCTTTTGTGATTTTGACCATATAAAATGCTTTTTTCCTGAATTTGATAATGTTTCCTGTTGTAATGATTCCTATGAGAAGGAACTGGTTTCATACTGTCACCTCAAATGATTATTATCGGACAGATTGTAAGAATTTGGGGCGATAAACTTCAAAACAGCTGCAAAAGTACTTCTTTTTTTCCATTTAATGACATTTCACGTTGATTTTTGCTTTTTTTATCACAAATCCGCCGAGAGATTCTCTCCCGGCGGATAATCACCTATCTAATACTAAGATCCCTCTATCTATTCTATAGCATTTATTTCTTCTATAGCCTCTATCCTCTCTATCCTCTCTATCCCCTCTATAGCCTCTATTTCTTCTATAGCATCTATACCTATCATGCACCTTTCACCGCATTACCCTTTTCTTTCCGTCGATGATATATACTCCTTTATGAGTGATTGTTTCCACCTCCTGTCCACCGAGTGTAAAAATGCCCTTTGGGGCTTGTTGTGAGCTGGATATGACAGCTCTCATTCCTGTGGGGTCTTCATACTCCATACTGCTGAGTTGAGCGCCTACTTTGTCGGCAGTGATGTGGATGGTGAAGAAGAAGCGTGCAAAGGCTTGCTTGCCGTTGACATCACGATAACAGAGAGCCTGTCCGATTTTGTAAGTGTTGTTCTCTTTTAGACGAGCAGGATACTGTCCGATGGCAAAGGTCATTGTCGATGGAGTGAACTCGCTGTATACGTAACCTTCTCCGTAATTGCATACTGCTCCTTTGGCATTGAACCAGTGGCCATAGCCATTGGCCGTTGAAGCACGGTTGACAATGTTGCCTGTAGTAGGATTGAGGGGATAAAACATTATCTTTCCCTTCCCCGGTCCTCCGGAGCTCCATGCCTGCATCATGCTGGCAAATGCCGTCGGGTCTGACTGGAAGGCTGTGCCCAGTTGAGCGAGTGCCTTCCCAGAAACGTTGAAGGTGGTGCCGCTGTGGTTGACCGCATCTGTCGGGAAATAAATGTCATAGTTGAAGGTAATGTCGGATATTTGGCGACCATCGATGACGGATTTCACATACACGGTGGCGCGACTATCGATATCGGTGCCCTCCAAACGGAAACGATAGGGCCAGTGCTCGTCGTTAAGCATGTTCTCATCCCATTTGTGCTGATTGTATCGTTTGGGGGCAGGCACCACGATGAGCCACAAACGGTCAACTCCTTCTGGTACAGTCATCGCTACATCTTCGGTCACCTCTTGACCTGTCTGGCAATACAGTGCGTCTTGCTGGATATATTGTCGTGTTCCGTCCTTCATCAGTGCGACATAGCCCAAACGGAAAGCGCGCTGGCTGGGGATAGTGTTACGGATGTAGGTTGTGCGGCTGGTCTTTGACCAGCCTGTATCGCCGTTCATCAACTCGGCAGGGTCGCCCTCTGCCAGGTTGGCCCCAGTAGGCAGTGCTGTGAAGTGGGTGACTATCTCGGTGCCGGCTTCTGGCACCTGAAGCGGGATGATATTGAAACCTGTACTCTGTGGCGTGCTCGCAAGGGCTACTTGATAGGTGCTGTTGGCGGTCTGCACACAGTAGTAATCGAAATCGCCGATATACGGATTTCGATAGGGGATGCAGGCTTTGAGGTCCCAAGTGGCGCAATGGGCGGCATAATCATAGTAGAGCCGGAACAGCCCCTCAACGTCAAGGCTTTTGAGCTTCATCAGCGCATTGTTGAAATCGGAGACGCCTGTCATCGGCTGTCGCCACACCTGACCTATGGTGGTGATATCGTCATATTTGTCGCAGAGGTAATAATGCAGCCAATAGCTTTGGTAGCGGTGCCACTCATGAGAGAATGCCAGGTTGTGTGACTTGCGGAATACATTGATGCTCTGATTGTACATCTCATTGGGATAGGACTGGGCGGCCTGCCATTGGGCGGTCTGCTCCCAGATGGCCTGACCGTTGCCGACGGGCAAGTGGAAACCTGTGCCGATGCTGTTCGATGAGTTATGGTTGTTACCGGAGGCATCGGCATAGCACATGTAGTGGAATGAATGACCTACTTCATGGGCGACGGAGTGACCTACGGGCTTGCAGGCGGAGGGACCCAGCCACAGCGCGCTCACCTCAAAGTCGTAGCCGCCGCCATAGCACACCCAGTCGGTGGTGTGGTTGAGCAATACCATCACCTTATATTTCCTCAGATTCGTCTTCTCCTTGTCCACAAAACCTAGCTTGTTGATCTCCAAGTCATAAAATTGCTCGCATTTGCGCAACAGGTCTTGCTCATCAACACGATAGGCAGCAGGGGACTTGGAGGGGAGGGTAGAGCCATAACCTTTGTCCCAAAGCACAATGACGTTGTCCGACTCTATAGAGCGGCTCTTCGACCATGTATAGCGGTTCCCGGGGTCGCTCTCGCTATAAAGCAGCGTATCGGGATTCCGCGGATGATTCCACTCGTCGGGAACATACATTTTCTTCTGGGCTGTAGCACCTGCAGCAAAGAGGAGGAAAAATAAGAGGATGGTTGATTTTCTCATGATGGGTTCTTATCGTTTTGTTTTCGGGTGCAAAGAAAACTTTTTTTTAATGAAATGGATACAACTTTCGTCCATTTTATTGGAATTATTGTCTAAAATCAGTTTTTTTTCAGTACATTTGCAAAAAATATGTGGAAACATCTCCTATGGCAAATCGAACTATTTCTTATGATGATTACCGGCAAAAGCTGAGGCAACGAATTCTCGATGCGGCCATGGTGGCGTTTCGAGAGAAGGGTATCAAGGCGGTCAGGATGGATGACATCGCCAACCAGCTTTCTATTTCCAAACGTACACTTTATGAGATTTACAGCAACAAGGAAATGCTTCTCTATGAGTGCGTGA
>CAMZHP010000246.1 GCA_947306845.1 uncultured Prevotellaceae bacterium | reverse complement strand
GATTGGGGCATTCATCTTGAACTGCAAGAAAGCGGGAATCTCTATGTCGCATTTGGAGCGCACTGTAGGGATGGACTCCTGGAATACCCAGTCATAAATGAATGCAGGTCGGGGACTGGTGATGTTGTATTGGTATTCAATGATGCTGCCCGGTTGGACATCAGGTACTACCACGTGCATCACCATGTAGTTGTCGTTAAGACGCTCCTTGACAAAAGAGGAGGTGTTGATTTTCTTTTTCTCCACCTTTCCTTTCTCGTTTTTTGTGAAAACTGTCACTTTTAGATCCGAGAACTCATCAAAGATGACTTTCTGCTCTTTAGCGGCATCATAATAGGTGATGTCGATATTGGCGTGCTTGGCACCCTCTGGTTTCAGGATCTTCGTGCGGAGTCTGACTTCATAATTAACCAGGATATTACTGTCGTCTATCTGGTTCTTGCCAAAATCAGTAATATTGTCAGTGCTGATGGCACCATCTGTCACATTGTAGTTGAACACCTGTTCAGAGAGCTGATACGACACTTTCATCGTCTTGCATAGGATGATGGCGTCAGCATCAATGGCATCTCCCCATCCTGCGAAATCCCATTCCAGGTTTGAAGGCTTGCCGAATTTCTCATTAGGCAGCTGTGCATCCGCCATGCTTCCATAAGCGAAAAATGCTGCCAGGACGAATAGTTTCAGAAAAGAAGTTTTCATATTACTCTGCTTTAATTGATATATTTCATTTGCTTCCCAGCCGTCCAACATATTTCACATCTACGGCATCTCCTTTGAGCACGTCGGCAAATTGCTGCGGGCGGATGGTGACAGGTCCGAGCATGAACTCCGGGATGTTGTAACTGCGCATGAACTGCCTGTGATAGTCGGGGTCGGCACTGGGCAACTCAAAAGGTTTGCTGCCATGCCCGTTGGCATCGAAATGGGCGATGAATGGCCGGGTGAACGACCCATCGTCGCGCCGGCTGCTGAAGATGACCCAACGGCCGTTGCTCGACCATGAATGATAACTCTCCGTGTCGGGTGAGTTCCACTCATCCACCTTACGCACCTCCCCACTCTTCAGGTCCATCATCCACAAATCGGCATCATGATGCCAGATATGGAAATAGCCAAACTGTGCACTGGAGAAAAGCAGGTATTGTCCGTCGGGAGAGATACGTGGCAAGACGGCACTCTGTCCGACAGCAGCAGCGTCGAAGACCAGTTCCCGCGGACCGAAGGCCATGGTCTGAGGGTCAAAACTTTTCTTATAGAGATTGTATTTGAGTGTTCTATATTTCGAGATCTCACCCTTCTTATCGGATGCCACCGAATCGGGATTTATGTAATGACCGCTGCTATAATAGAGGGTCTTGCCGTCAGGAGCCCAACAGGGGAACACCTCAAACTCGGTCGTGTCATTCTCCAGATTCGTCACCAGATTATTCTCCACATCGTAGGCGATGATGTCACTCGCCATATCATATACCTCCACTTTATTGGAATCTACGGTATGGAATTTCTGATGGGTCTTGTCTGTGGCATATACAATCAGGTTGAGCCATGGATGCCAAGCAGGATAGACACCGGCAGAAAGAATGGAGTCGTTCTTCATGTTCACCTTTTTCATCTTGCCATCGTAAGCCACCAGGGTGCCGCCACGGAACTGGCGTGCGTGGAACTGCATGCGCTGGGGATTGTAGTTCTGGTAATGGTGGCAGTTGATGCACTGTCCGTCTTTCTCATAACCACAAAGGAAGTTGTCGTAGATGACGCTCTCATCATAATTCTCAAGACAGCGCTGGTTGATAGTCAGTGTCTCATACGCGATGAAAGAAGGTGAGATCAGTCGGTAACTGATATAAGGGTCGATGGAATCGGGCGACACATACAGGTTGAAGGGTTTGTAATGGGTCCATTTGCCATCTTTGCTCAAATACACATCTACGGTGATGGCTCCACCCTTCGCCTTGGCGGTCATCTCCTGCCATTCATCCAACTCAGGCTGCATCTGTCCGCCGCATACAATCACTTGGTCGCCCACGGTATAGCTCGCCACCATATCATCAGCAGGTTGGTCGGCCTCGAATGTCAGTGGCGCGATATTCACCGGTATGGTCACATTCACATAGTCGGGATATATGGCCGGAAATGCTGACGACTGGGTGTATTCGGTAGGTATGGACACCTTCCCACACGCCATCAGCGAGACAATGCCCAGAGCGGCCATCCAAAATCTCATTGTTTTCATCACTCTAATATTGTGGTAAGTCTGACATCAGATAATAATCATAGAAATAGGTGTTGCCATAGATAGGATACAACGCCTCCCTCGCCTCTCTTATATCCCTTCCGTCATATTGGGAAAGCATGCGTGCGAACCGGTCATAGCCATCTACCACCACCTGATCGAAAGGCATCTTGTCGATGTTGGGGTTGCGTTCCTCGGTGGCAAACGTATAGGCGGCCTGTTGATAATACAGAGGCGGTTTGCTATCGGGATGCAGACGGGCATAAGTAGTGAACTGATACCAGAAAAGTTCTGGTACTTTCTGCCACATGGCTGCCAGGAGGCACTGCTCCTGAAAGACAGGATCATCCGTATAGACGCTTTGTGCGAGGTGCTTCATCAGGTATTCCTCTACAAATCCATTGTCGGAACCCAGTATGTTGGCATAGTGGAGCATGTGGGTGATGGGACCCATTTCAGAATCTTTGGCTATCTGGTCAGGATGGTTGAGCAGATTCTCAGCCCATGCCGCCCAGTCACGGTAGAAGGTGGTCTTCTTCAGGATGTTGATGTATTTCTTTGCCAAAGGTTTGTCACCGTCAAGGATGGCGCAACGGGCGAGATTCTTGAAATACTCCGTACGCCATTCATATTCCACACCCATCTCCGTCGTCAACCTCGTGCAGTCGTTCAACTTGCCGTATTGATAATATATCATCATGCCGATGACCTGCATCATACGCACGCCAAAGGGTGCATTGCTGACTTTGGAACCGTTTTTGTAATTATACATCTCTGTGCTCTGCCGTCCCAGGCGGAACAGGGCGAGGTTTTTCATCATCACGATGGCACGTGTTGGCTCATCCTCTTGGGCGGCAGCCTCCTTGACCACTCCCTCCCAATCGAGACGTTCGATACAATGCTGCATGCTCAGTTCACGATGGAAATTGGAATCCTTATACCAGAAAAGCACCACGCCAACAACCAGCAACGCCAGAATGCAGATGGTCCATCCATAAGCCGTTGCCCAGCGATACCATTTTCTGTCGGCGAGAGGCTTCCTTTCGGCTTTGCCATGTTTGTTCTTTTTCTGCTGCTTCCGTTTTTCCCTGCTCAAAGGCTGGGGATTGCTGATCTCCGCAGTCTTTTGCATGTCGGTGTCGGCAGCCTTCATCCGCGACCATGGGATGCATGCCATGACGACAAAAAACAGCAACAGCAAATAATAAGGAATATAATACTGATGATGATCTTCCCTGATATAATAGAGCGGAAGTTCCGTGAAATAGATGTTGGTGAGGTTGGTCTCATAATAGACATAGCGGTAACACAGCAAGGGAACTGCCACCACGCTGACCACCGCCACCAAACTGTTGATCATGGCTGTGCCCTTCGGACAGAGACGCCAGGACCAAATTGCCATCAACAGCACCGCAGCCAACCCATAGATGCCCATCAGGGGATATCCTGCCACGGCTACAACCACCAGGAACACAGTGCGCAAAGCCCAACGGGCAGGCAGACTGCGGAAGCACCACAGCAAAGCCACCACCGCCGTGCATCCGATGGTGGAAACGAAGAAATGCCCACGCAACTTGAGCATATATACCCAATAGCCCATGTCGACAATGGTCAGCAACAGGAGCGCAACGGGTATCAGCATCAGCACCGCCCACTTGTCAGGCACCTGGAAGGCGCGCTTGGCCAATGCCATCAACAGCAGCCACCACGCACAGAGCAGGAGCACACCCACCACGGGATGATAGAGGAACTGTGTGAAAAACGTACCGATATAGGTAAGCAACCCTCCGGATACCACCATCTGCTGTTTGAAATACAGCGAGGTGTTGAGGAACAGATTCATTTCCTGCACTTTCCAGAGCAGGTCATTCTCATACACCAGCAAAGCACAGGCAATGGCGACCAGTGCCAGAAGCCACACTGCAATGAATGATCGTTTTTTCATAACTGCTGAAGCAAATATTTGAATTCACTGATAGAACATGCAAAAATACAAAAAAATTGATAAACACAGAGATACAGAGGCACAAAGTTTAATATGAGTTAAAAAATCATGCGTCACGATTCCGAAAAGGTTGGAATGTGACGCACGATAAAATGATACACTCTCAATGAAGAGAGTTCAGTTTTTCTTACTTAACAATAGTCTTTTTGCCATTGTTGATCACGATGCCCTTGTAATCCTTGGAGACACGCTGGCCAGCGAGGTTATAAGTAGCGGAAGAAACATTGTTGCTGTTGACAACACCCTTGATGCCTGCTTCGTCAACGAATACATGAGGATCTTCACCAAGCACCTTCACGTAGAAGTTCTCTGAACCTGTCATGTTGATCAGAGATTCTGTGCCATCTTCAAGTTTCCAAACCACGTCCTTGATCTCATACTTGTTGGCATCCTTGATTTCTGACAAGTTGAATGCGATGGACTGCATGCCGTTAGCCTCTGATGCTACAGTGAATGTAGTCTCGAAGTCCTGCCATTCCTCTGTGAAGTTAACATCACCAATGGCAGCCCAATGGAGGTAAGCACCCGGAGCAGCGTGGCTCTGTGTGGTAACCTTTGCAGGGATAGCGCTCTTGTACTTGAATTGGACGACAGTTACTTCACCTGCGTCAAGGGTACGGTTGGCAACAATCCAGAACTGGTTGTCCCATGCCTGACCTGTACCAATACCTTCCTCTCCGTCTTGTGGGGTACCGTCATCCTTTGCTGGCTTATAGTCTCTCTCAAGAGCATTGATGACAATCTCTGTCGGGTTAGGAACGATCTCAAGAGGAGCATGATCTTCCTCACCTTCGAGTTTCACAAAGTTGATCTGCTTGCCAGCAACGTCAACAGAGATGGTCCATACGCCTGCTGCGGGGAACTTGATCTTGGCATTGGAAGCATCTGTGTAGTCAAGCCATGTGTCAGGATTGTTCTCGATAGTGCCATTAGGTTTAATCGTGTTGCTCTTGAAAGATCTGTCATTACCACGGACCGTCGAGATCATGACCTCGT
>CAMZHP010000245.1 GCA_947306845.1 uncultured Prevotellaceae bacterium | reverse complement strand
CCTAACTTCTAACTCCTAACTAAATTAAACTCCTAACTAAAAAACTCCCCTTAAATGATGTTAAATAATCAATATATTGCAAAGAAATGTATATCTTTGTACTTAAGAAACATATCATATCACTCCCCTCGCTCTTCGGAGAGGGGTTGGGGGTGTGGCTTTTTTAAAAACATACCATCATGAAAAGATTATCATTTGTTTTACTGTTGTTATTTGCAGCAATCACTGTGAGTGCGCAACATAATGGCTATGTATGTACTGGCAATTACGTCAATGTCCGTACAGGACCAGGTAAGAATTACGCTGTTTACGACATTGAAACCGGTCATAAGCGTCAACTGTCAAAAGGAGACGTTGTAATGAACTGTGGAAAGAAAAAGAATGGTTTCTGCCTGATTCAAGGGCCATTGGAATGGGGAGGAGATGAAAGAGACGGCTGGGTGTCGGCCGACTACTTGCGCCCCGTAACTCTCTGTCCAGAATGTGATGGGTTTAAATATGTCAATATCGCTGAAGTGGATATCGATTTGGATACCTGCAAAAAATGCAATGGCAAAGGGTATATCAAATAACCCCTTGCATTAGCTTGTGTCCGCCAGGCACTCCCCTCCCATTACCTGGGGAGGGGTGCCCTAAGGGCGAGGGGAGTGATATGATGAGTTTATGAGTTTTCTGTTGAGCCCCGTCACTCCTAACTTCTAACTCCTAACTAAAAATAAATCCCCTCAAACATTTGTGTATTCGGGAAATTTGCAGTACCTTTGCACCCCATTTTAGACACCCCTTATTATTTTTTTAATTTGAAGACATTTGAAGAATTAGGCGTCAGCGAAGAGATTCGCCGCGCCATCACCGAGATGGGTTTCGAACAGCCCATGCCGGTTCAAGAAGAAGTAATCCCCTACCTACTTGGTATCGGAAATGATGTAATCGCACTCGCACAGACCGGCACCGGCAAAACCGCCGCCTACGGTATTCCCCTCCTACAAAAAATCGACACTACAAGCAATCAGACACAGGCAGTGATTATCTGCCCGACACGTGAATTGTGTCTGCAAATCACCGACGACCTCAAGGATTTCTCGAAATACATGGAAGGCGTACGGGTGGTGGCCGTCTATGGCGGCACCTCGATTGTCAACCAAATCAACGCCTTGAAAAAAGGCGTGCAAATCATCGTTGCCACACCCGGCCGACTCATCGACCTGATGAACCGTGGCGTGGCACACCTCGACAAAGTGAGCAATGTGGTGCTCGACGAGGCCGACGAGATGCTCAACATGGGATTCTCGGAGAGCATCGACGAGATACTCAAAGGTGTGCCCACCGACCGCAACACGCTGCTTTTCTCTGCCACAATGAGCAAGGAAATCGAGGCCATCGCCCGCAACTACTTGCACGACCACAAGGAAATCGTGGTGGGCAGCCGCAACGAGGGCGCTGAGCACGTCAACCATATCTACTATATGGTGAATGCCAAGGACAAATACCTGGCACTGAAACGTATCGTGGACTACCACCCGCGCATCTTCGCCATCATCTTCTGCCGCACCAAGGTAGAGACACAGGAAATCGCCGACAAATTGATTCACGACGGCTACAACGCCGAGTCGCTGCATGGCGACCTCTCACAGCAACAGCGTGACCTGACGATGCAGAAATTCCGCCAGCACCTCACACAGTTGCTCGTGGCCACTGATGTGGCTGCCCGCGGACTGGATGTGGACGACCTCACACATGTCATCAACTATGGCTTGCCCGAGGATATCGAAAACTACACCCACCGCAGCGGACGTACAGGCCGTGCCGGCAAGAAAGGCACCTCCATTTCTATCGTCCACACCCGTGAGAAGTCGAAAATCCGCGCCATCGAGAAAGAGATTGGCAAGGAGTTTGTCGAGGGCGAACTGCCTTCACCCAAGGACATCTGCACCAAGCAACTCTACAAGGTGATGGATGTTATCGAAAAGACGGATGTCAATGAGGAGGAAATCGCTCCCTTCATGACAGAAATCAACCGCCACTTCGACTACATGGAGAAGGAGGACATCATCAAGAAGATTGTGTCGCTGCAGTTTGGACGTTTCCTTGCCTACTATGCCAATGCACCGATTATCGAAAAACCGAGTGCCAAGTCGGAGCGTAAGAAGAGCGAGGGAAAATCGGGCAGCAAGCGTGGCTCACGCAAGGCCGAGGCTGGCTACCGCCGTCTGTTCATCAATTTGGGCAAGACCGACGGCTTCTATCCCGGCGAGGTGATGCAATTCATCAACCGCTATGTGGAGGGCCGCCAGGAGATTGGCCATATCGACCTGCTCCAGAAATTCTCGTATATCGAAGTGCCTGAGCAGGATGCCGAGAAGGTGATGGATGCTCTCAACGGCACCACTTACAAAGGCCGCGAGGTGCGCTGCAATGACGCCGACGAAAAAGGCCATGGCACCGCCGCCCGTGGTGGAAGGTCGCGCGCCGAGGGCAACAGCCGCCCTGACAGTCGCTCTGAAAGCCGTGACAGCCGTAAGGGTGAGTCGCGCAGGGGCGAGAGCCGCAAAGCCGATGCGCCCTCCACTCGCAAGGGTAGCAAAAAGGAAAATGGCAAAGCTGCCGGAACACAGCGTGGTGGTTATAACTTCGATGCTTTCGACAAACGGTCGAAACGTGACAACGATGCTTCTTCCAACTCACGCCGTGGTCGCCGTGGTGCCGCACGTATGGAGAGCGGCCGTCCCGACGACTGGCGCCAGTTCTTCCAGGGTAACGACATCATCCTCCGTGGTGAGGAGCCCGACTTCTCAGAGGAAGGCTGGGCACGCCGCCGACCAAAGAAGAAGTAGTTGTAAGGGGTGAGAGGTATCTTACCTCTCACTTCTTACTAAATAAAGCGGCAGTGGTATTCTCTCACCCCTTACCTCTTACCCCTTACCTCTTATAAATAGCCAGAGGGGAGCATAATGCTCCCCTCTGGCTATTTATTTATAATTGTCCTTTCCCTCACTGAGGAATTTGAGGAAGTCCTCCACATCCTCCTTATAACTGAAGGAGCGGCTGAGCGGTCGCCCATGGTTATCGACGGTCACATAGAGTGGCTGGGTGAGATAACCGAATTTCATCTGCTCCAGATAACTCCACTTATCACCGATGGTACGCAGTGTCTTTTTCTGCCCATTGAGCGTCACCTCTATCGGCTGCTCCAATGGTGTCTTGTCGTCCACAAAGAGTGAGATGAGCACATACTCCTTATTGAGTCTGTCGGCCACGGTGGGATCGGTCCAGACGGCTATCTCCATCTTACGACAGTTGACACATCCAAAGCCTGTGAAATCGAGCAGCACGGGCTTGCCCTGTGCCTTGGCAGCGGCCATACCCTCCTCGTAGTTAGTATAGGCGGCACGAACCTCACGCGTATTGAGGTTGAAGTCCTGTGTATAGAGCGGTGGCGCAAAGGCACTCACGGCACGACAGGGTGCTCCCCACAGTCCTGGCACCATATAGATGGAGAATGCTATTGAAATCAGTCCGAGCATGATACATGGCACGGGCATGGCACGCCGTTCCTCACCATCGCTCTGGAATCTCAGAATGCCTATCAGGTAGAGTCCCATGAGGAAGAATATTGCTATCCACAGGGCGAGGAACACCTCGCGGTCGAGCAGTCGCCAGCCGTAGGCCAGGTCGGCCACGGAGAAGAACTTCAGGGCGAAGGCCAGTTCGATGAAACCCAAGACCACCTTGATGGTGTTCATCCAGGAACCCGACTTAGGTGCCTGTTTGAGCCAGGTGGGGAAGAGTGCGAACAGGGTAAATGGCAGTGCCAATGCGATGGCAAAGCCCAACATACCTACGGCGGGCCCTATCCAGTTGCCCGAGGTGGTGGACTCCACAAGCAGCAGTCCGATGATGGGTCCTGTGCAGGAGAAACTGACCAATGTCAGCGTGAAGGCCATGAGGAAGATTGACAGTAGTCCTGTAGTAGAGGATGCCTTGCTGTCCACCTTGTTCGACCACGACGAGGGCAGCGACAGTTCGAACCACCCAAAGAACGACAGTGCGAAGACCACCAGCAGCACGCAGAAGAAGATATTGAAAACGGCATTGGTGGCGAGTTCGTTGAGTTTCTGTGCTCCGAAGAGTGCCGTCACCAACAGTCCAAGTGCGAGATAGATGACAATGATGGAGAGTCCATAGATAAAGGCATCGCGGATGCCCTTTTTCTTGTCTTTGCTACGCTTGAGGAAGAAACTCACCGTCATGGGAATGATTGGCCACACACAGGGCGTGAAGACGGCCAACAGACCGTAGAGCAGTCCCATGAGGAAGATATAAATCCATGAGCGGTCGGAGATGCTGCCGCCATTGAGCTTTTTCAGTTCATCGACAGAGGGCTGCCACCATTCTGATGCCGAGGATGCTATCACGGCACTGTCTATGGGAGCAACAACCATACTGTCGGCCGATACGGCGGCTGTTGCGCTATCGGCAACGGCATTGGCGGCTATCAGCGCGGCGGCAGGGTCCTCAGGCTGTGTAGTCTGTGCCTCCTGGGCCTGTGCCTCTTCAGCCTTTTTGTCCGCAGCAGGAGCATCTTCAGGACCTTTCCCGGCATACTCAAAATCCACTGATGTGGGCGGCATACACATCTCGTCGTTGCAGGCCCCATACTCTAAATATCCCTTGATATTATAGGTCTTTCCTGTGATTTTGTATTTCTGGATAAAGGTGACATTGTTTTCGAAATAACGCAGTTTCATTTCGAAGATTTTGTCATCCTCGGTAATCTCCTTACCTTGTTTGATAAGGCCTCCCATCGGCTCGGCACCCTCAGCTTTCTCGGTGTGCATGGTAGCAGCAGTCGGACCGCCGTCGGGTATATCGGTGGAATAGACATGCCATCCCTTGTCGATTTTGGCGGTGAACACGACATCCACCTCTGTGGGTGACACTTGCTTCTGCTGAACCGTGAAATGCACAGGCATATCTTGCGCCCAGGCAATCATGGCCAGCATCGCCATCATCAATGTGACGGTAGCACGGTGTTTGATTCTATTTATTCCCATTTTCATATTTTTTTGTTGACAAGTAATATTTAGTTGACAAGTAAACGAGTTGACGAGTTGACAAGTTATTTGAAGCTTTTAGTTGACAAGTAAACGAGTTGACGAGTTGACAAGTTATTTGAAGCTTTTAGTTGACAAGTAAACGAGTAAACAAGTTGACAAGTTATTTGAAGCCTCACCCCCAACCCCTCTCCAAA
>CAMZHP010000244.1 GCA_947306845.1 uncultured Prevotellaceae bacterium | reverse complement strand
GTTGACAGCCGCACCGCGCATGCTCTCATAGCCATTGGCTGCCTCTGTGCTCTTGTCGAGCCAGGAGGTACTGCTGCCGTCGGCCTCGCTCACCAGCGTGAATGCCGAGGCGGTGTTGCTCTCTGAACTGAAGTCTGCAGGACGGCCATTCGCCCCCCGGACGTAGAAATCCCATCCGGCGATGATGTCAACCTGGGCAAAACGGGCTGTGATGTCGATGTCGGAAGTCATGTTGACGACGATATCACTGGCTGTCTGTCCGTCACTCCAGTTGGTGAATGAGACAAGTCCTTCGTAACTCATCGCACTGAGTGTGACCGCGGTGCCATCCTCGTAAAGATTCTTGCCATCAACCACTGTTGACGCAGGCGACAACTGCACCATGTAGGGGTTGGAACCGTCCACAGAAAGGTTGAGCGCATAGGTGTTGACCTTGCGGAAATTGGCGGTCATCTGCTTGTCTGAATTCATCTTGACCACATACTTGGAAGCCGTGGAGATGACTTTCCCCTCGGCATCAGTCCAATTGACAAACTGATAACCGAAATTCTTAGTGGCAGTGAGCGTCACCTCGGTGCCCTCCTCGTATTCAGCGGCTGAAGGATAAGCACTCACCGTGCCGCCTTCCTCCGGTGAAGCATTCAAGGTGAGGTGGTATTTGGATACCTCCACTTGAGTACCATTGAGCAAACCCTCAATATGCACATCGCTGAAGCCACCCTCTTTGCTGCTGCCCACACCCACGGTGGCTACCAGGGAGAATCCTTCAGAAGATGTCAGGCGTGCCTGCTGGTCGGCTGTTAAGCTGATGACAAACTGATGGGTATAATTGTTGTTGGAACCATATTTGTCCTTTGTCTTGTCATGATTGGCACGTGGAGCGGTATAGTTGCCAAGTTCAACGGTGGTGCCGTCGGCCAATTTGGCGGAGACGGTGACACCATTCTGAGCATCAGTTCCAAACCGCTGGATATAAGCGCTCACCTTCGTCGGGGTGAAGGTGAGGCCTGCGGCAGGTTTGAGCTGCCACTCCACGGCCTGCGTGCTGCCCGACGGACGCAGTTTCACGAAAGTCACGCCAGGGATGGCATCGTCGGCGGTGCGTGTGGCGGTGCCCGTCACCTCAAGGTCACCCAGATTGACGGCGGTCATGCTGAAGCCATCGGCAGGGGTCACGGCATCGGCAGCACCAATGTCCGTAGTATTGAAGTTCCAAACCACGCTCGCAGGCTCGTCATGATAAGAGGTGTTGCCAGCCACATCATCAAGAGAAGGCATGGAATAAGCAACGGCACTGCTGTTGATGGCTATTCCCATCAAGAGAGACAACAGCCAAGAAATGGATCTGAAATGTCTTGTAACCATAATAATCGCTGAATGAAAACAGATTTGATTTGCTGTAGTAATTGATTTCGGATGCAAATTTACAAAATTCAACCGACATGAAAAATACAGAAGGGACTAATTTTGAGTTTTCTGAAAATGCGTGAAATGAAAACTGATACGAAAAGAGTGATGTTTTGAGAAATCTGCTCACAAATGGGTTGTTTAGGAAACAATCTGAAACCTGCTTGAAAATTGTGTCTGAGGGCGACAAAAAAAATGTTGAAAAACGATGGCGCGTCGATAAATAATTGCTATATTTGCAAAGCAGAAAAACGCTTCGATGACCTACATCTCGCTGCCTGATGATTCTGAGCGCCGTCTCACCTTCTACCTTGCCATGGAAGAATATGTGGCAAGGCATTTGGATTTGGACGAAGCCTTCTTTTTCTGGCAAGTAGAGCCAACGGTCATCTTTGGGCGAAATCAAGTGATAGAAAACGAGGTCAACCTCGAATATTGCCGTGAGCATGGCATCGCCACCTATAGGCGCAAAAGCGGCGGGGGATGCGTGTATGCCGACAAAGGCAATGTGATGCTCTCCTATATTACCAAGGACGAACAGGTGAACCTGACGTTCAACCGCTACATCAACCTGCTGGTGCTCGTACTCTACCGCATGGGCATCGAGGCAAAGGCCACAGGACGCAACGATGTGCTCATCGGCGGGCGCAAGGTGTCGGGCAACGCATTTTACCATCTACCTGGAAAAAGCATCGTACACGGCACGCTGCTCTATGATACCGACATACAGAACATGGAGGCAAGCATTACCCCCAGCCATGCCAAACTCGAGAGCAAGGGGGTGAGGAGCGTACGCCAGCATATCACCCTTCTCAAGGATCACACCACCCTGACACTCGAAGAGGTGAAGGCTCATATCCATCAAACTCTCTGTGACGGGCAACTGACGCTCAGCGAGACCGACATCAGGGGCATCAAGGATATCGAACGGGGATATCTCTCGGAGTCATTCATCCTCGGCAACAACCCTCGTTACACCCTGAGCAGAAAAGGTCGCATTGAGGGTGTCGGCGACCTGGAGATAAGACTGGAGGTGAGGGGTGGCATCATCCGCGAGGCCAACATCCTGGGAGATTTCCTGCTGGTGGGCGACATCGAGACGGGCATCCTCTCTCACCTTCGCGGCATACGTCTCTCACCAGAGGCCATGACAGAGGCACTGCCATCTGATTTGAGCGATATCATCCTCCATCTGCACACCCACCAACTGACACAAATCATCTTCAACCAACTATAAATCATAAACGATGGAAAACAAAAGAACCTGTCTCTACGACAAGCATGTGGCACTCGGTGCACTCATTTCCCCTTTCGGCGGTTTCGACATGCCTATACAGTACTCCTCCATCATCGATGAGCACAATGCCGTGCGTGAGCACTGCGGTGTCTTCGATGTCTCACACATGGGAGAGGTACGCATCAAAGGACGTGACGCTGAGCGCTATGTGAACCACATCTTCACCAACGACATCACAGGTGCGCCCGATGGCAAGATCTTCTACGGAATGATGTGCTATGAGGATGGCGGCACCGTGGACGACCTGCTCGTCTACCGCATGAGGGAGAACGATTTCTTCCTCGTCATCAACGCTGCCAACATCGACAAGGACGTGGCATGGATGCAGGCGCACCTTGACGGCTATGACCTCACCTTCGACCACTGCTCCGACTACTACGGACAAATAGCCGTGCAGGGACCTGAAGCTGAGGCGGTGATGGAAGAGGTGCTTGGTATCGCCTGCAGCGAGCTGACCTTCTATACCGTGAAGACCATCGAAGCTGATGGCGAGACCGTCATCGTCAGCCGCACAGGCTACACCGGCGAGGACGGCTTTGAGATTTATGGCTCACACGACTTCATCCGAAGGCAGTGGGATCTGCTCATGGAATGCGGACGCTGCAAACCCTGCGGACTGGGATGTCGTGACACCCTGCGCTTCGAAGTAGGACTACCGCTGTATGGCGATGAACTGTCCGAGGACATCTCGCCCGTGATGGCTGGCCTCAGCATGTTCTGCAAACTCGACAAACCTGAGTTCATCGGCCGTGAGGCTCTGCTGCGGCAGAAAACGGAAGGTGTAGCCCGCCGCCTGGTAGGCATCGAACTGCAAGACCGTGCCATCCCCCGACACGGATATGCCGTGCTGAGCGACGGTGTCAAGGTGGGCGAGGTGACCACAGGCTACAACTCCATCTCCACGGGAAAGAGCGTGTGCATGGCTCTCGTTGACACAGCACATGCCAAACTCGGCACACCACTGGAAATACAGATCCGCAAGAAAACCTTCCCTGGCACCGTGGTGAAAAAACGTTTCTATGACAAGCATTATAAGAAGTAGCTAAAGAAGTTAAGTAGTTAGAGAAGTTAAGTAGTTAAGTAGTTAAGCCAAATGACTTGTTTGAGCAAGAGTAATGTCTAAACTCCTAAACTCCTAGACTCCTAAACTCCTAGACTCCTAAACTCCTAAACTCCTAGACTCCTAAACTCCATAAAAAGAACCACAACAAACAACCAATAAATATACAATCATTATGGCAAAAGTTATCGAAGGTCTCTATTATTCTGAGACACATGAGTATGTTCGCGTAGAAGGCGACTATGGTTACATCGGCATCACCGACTATGCACAGAATGCCCTTGGCAATGTGGTGTATGTAGATATGCCCGAAGAGGATGACGAGGTGACAGCAGGCGAGGAATTCGGCGCTGTGGAAAGCGTGAAGGCTGCCAGCGACCTCATCTCTCCGGTGAGCGGCACCGTGGTCGAGGTGAACGAGAAACTCGAGGACGAGCCTGAGCTCATCAACACCGACGCTTTTGAGAACTGGATCATCAAGGTGGAGCTCAGCGACAAGGCAGAGCTTGACGAACTGATGGAAGCTGCTGCATACGAGAAATTCTGTGAAGCCCAATAACTACCCAACAGACCATCCATGACCTACAAATATTTTCCACACACACCGGAGGACATCGACAAAATGCTCCAAAAGGTGGGTGCACAGTCGCTTGACGCTCTCTTTGAAGAGGTGCCCGAAGCCATACGGTTCAAGGGAGAGTACGACTTGCCACCTGCCATGAGCGAGACAGAGGTACGCCAGACTTTCGAACGTCTGTGCGAGCGCAACAGCCGCATGACCGTTTTCGCAGGCGTAGGTGTCTACGACCATTACGTGCCCTCGGTGGTGCCCAGCATTGTTGCACGATCCGAATTTCTCACAAGTTATACTCCCTATCAGGCTGAGATCTCTCAAGGCACCCTCCATTATATCTTCGAATGGCAGAGCATGATGTCGGAACTCACCGGACTGCCTGTCTCCAATGCCTCGCTCTATGACGGAAGCACAGCCACTGCTGAGGCCATGCTCATGGCGAATGCCTCCGCCAAGAAAGCCAACCGTGTGCTCGTCTCAGGCGCCATCGACCCCAAAGTGCTCGCAGTAATGCGCACATACGCCCATTTCCATGGTGTGGAGATCGCTACCATCGCCACCCGCGACGGTGCCACCGACAAGGATGACATGCTGCGGCAACTGGCTGAGGGCGGTGTTGCTGGCGTGGTGCTTCAACAGCCCAACTACTTCGGCATCATAGAGGATTTTTCGGGTTTTGCCGATGCCATCCACAACGAGAAGGCACTGATGATCATCAACACGCCCGCTCTCGACCTCGCCCTGCTCCGCACACCCGGTGAATGGGGGGCTGACATCGCAGTGGGCGACGCCCAGTCGTTGGGCATCCCCATGTCGTTCGGAGGCCCCTACGTGGGCTACATGTGCTGCACAGAGAAACTGATGCGAAAGATGCCGGGACGCATCGTCGGCATGACCAAGGACAACCGCGGACAGCGCGTCTTCGTCCTCACCCTGCAGGCTCGCGAACAGCATATACGCCGGCAGAAAGCCACCTCCAATATCTGCTCCAACC
>CAMZHP010000243.1 GCA_947306845.1 uncultured Prevotellaceae bacterium | reverse complement strand
GTTAGTTAGGAGTTAGAAGTTAGGAGTTAGGAGTTAGAAGTGTTTCGTCATAACGACATAACGATATAATGATATAACGATATAATGATATAACGATATAACAATATAACGATATAATGATATAACGATATAACAATAATCCTCAATTTTCAATCTTCAATTTTCAATAGTATTGTCCCTTTAACTCCCTTTTAACTACTCTTTAACTACCCTTCAATCCTCAATTTTCAATTTTCAATCGCCATGTCCACCTATCATTCCCCAACCGAGCTCACCATCAACGTCAGGGTGAGGGGTGTGAAGCACCATCTGGTGTTCACACCCACCACACTCGGTGAGAGTTTTCTCACCGTTGACGACCCGCTCCTTCAGCGAGCCATTGAGCATCATCCCTATTATGGGAAATTGTTTGAGCGGATGCCAGAGAAAGAACCGCCACGTCCGCAGTCACCCGCCGACAATGTCAAGAAGGGCGACCGTATTCGCCACCTCGTTTTCACCGACTTCGACGATGCCAAAGAGCAACTGGCACAATTGACCGGTCTTTCACGCACTGCAATGCGCACACCCGAAGACCTTCTCAATGCAGCTAAAAACCACGGCATCGCCATCGATGGCATGCCACCGTGATAGGTGGTAGTATAGAGGTGGGTGGTCAGTGGCAAGATGCGACGGTTCCGCCGTCGCCGCTAAAAACTCCTAACTTCTAACTCCTAACTTCTAACTCCTAACTTCTAACTTCTAACTCCTAACTTCCTCATGCTCTACTCCCTTCATCACATTATCAGCCATGTGCGGGTGCTGCTCAATTACAGCCCTGAGAGTCGGCCGCTCATCGATGTGCACGATGAACCCACGCTCTCCATCAACCGCATGATCGCCACTATGTTGCCTATGGCAGTCAGACAGGTGCTCCTCACAGCACCCCTTGCCGCTATCGACACCCTCCGACCACTGTCGGGAAAACTCTCCTGGAAACAACGTCCCGGTGTGGGGATGGCTTTTATGCCCTTGCCCGACGACTTCCTCCGATTGGCCAGCATCCAACTGAGCGACTGGCAGCGCCCGGCACATATCATCACCGAGGAGTCGCCCGAGTACGACCTCCAGTCGAGTCGCTTTCCCGGTGTCAGGGGAAATCCCAACCGCCCTGTGGCAGCCATCGTCAGATACTCCTTCGGTCTGGTGGCAGAACTCTATTCCAGCATCGGAGGTGAAAATGTGACCATCCGCAAGGCATTGTATGTTCCCGAGCCCCACCTCGATGCCGACCACTGTATCGAACTCCCCAAATCCCTCTTCCACGACATCATGCAGCGAACGGCAGAAATGACCTCAGAGGTTAGAGAATCCTCAGAGGTGAGTGGTTAGAGGTAAGAGGTTAGAGAATACTCCTCCTAATCAATCCCAAATCATCCCAATATTAATAAATCTCAATCTTCAATTTTCAATCTTCAATTATCAATCTTCAATTTTCAATTATCAATCTAATAATAATGCTAAAACCTTCAATCAACAACTATCGGCTGTTCCATCATGAAGGCGATATCGCCATCGACAACGACCTTATGGTGGGAGGAAGCCTTACCGTGGCACAGCATGCACGGTTTAAACGAACTGTCTATGTCGAGGGAACACTCGTCTATAGGCATCTCCGCGGTATGGACTGTGGACTCTTTGACACTATCGAGGCACTGCAGCGTGTCCATCCATCACCACATCGAGGACAGTGGGCCATTGTGGGTACCACTGTCGATCAACTCGCCCTCTATACCTGTCTGACGCATGGCGTATGGACATTGCTCAGCGAGGGACAGTCACTTTCCGAGGCGTTGCATTATGATGATTTCATCACAGGACCCATCACGCTTGATAAAGTACCAGAAATCCAGCAGTATATCGATTCACTCATTCTGACAGAAATAGAAACCCGCCAAGCCGCTATCGCCGCAGAACAAGCCGCCCGAGAAGCTGCCATTACCGCTGAGCAGGAAGCGCGCCAAGCTGCCATCGCCGCAGAACAAGCCGCCCGAGAAGCCGCCATTGCTGCAGAGCGAGAAGCAAGAGAGTCGGATATCCTTGCAGAACGAGCAGCACGACAGGCTGCCATCAGTGACCTGATGATGGAGAATGGCATCCATGAACTCCGGTTCGTCAATATCTGGGCCGATGACGGCAATCTGCCCAGCACTTTTGCAGGGTATGCCTGGCATGGCACAGCCCATGTGCTCTATCATCGTAGTGGCACACTCGTCGAGGCAGAGATGCCCCGCACCGATGTCCTTTATGTCGATACTGAGGGAAACCGCCTCCTGCGATGGAATGGCCAGGAAATGATACTGCTTGGTGGTGCTCAGAATAATCCGAGTGATCAGAGTAATCCGAATACTCCGAATACTCCGAGTACTCCGAATACTCCGAATACTCCGAGTAATCCGAATATTCCGAATACTCCGATCTTCCGTGGCTTCGGAGAGCCTGATTTCCAAGACCCGTTGAGACCGGAGTACTACCTTGTAATGGACGGGCAATTGGTGCGTGAAAGCGCTGAGAAGCAGGCTCAGGTGAAGTGGGGCACAGCTTACTACGACTGGCCGCTGAGATGTTTCAACGGTGAGATAGATGACGAAATCACCATCCAGAGCGGTTCGTATGACGGCGAGGTGTTCATGCCCTCTGAGCGTATCATCCACAAACACGGTGTGGAAATGCAGTTCACCACCGACGATGTGTTGTACAGCACCCACCATGGTTGCTTTGTGCTGAAGGTGGTTGACGGCGGCACGACCAAGTATTACAAGAAGTGGGGCAACTTCTACGAGTGGACCACCAAGCCTGTGAATGGTGTGGCAACCTACAAACCCCGCACCGACTGCGTGTTTTCCGACATACATTTAGAGGACGACCCCGACGTGGCCGGTGTTGTCTCACCTACCAGTGGCACTGACTTCACGCCGGAGGCCACAGGTCAGAGCCGTCGGCACAGCTACATCTGGGACAATAGCCAGTCGGCATTTGTTGACATCACCACGCTGATGACCGATTTCACGAAGGCCGTCCATGACTGTCTCGCCTCGACAGTGGGTGGAAAGGTGAAGGGAGACATGCGTCTGTCTGACCGTATCTACTACATTGGCGACCTCGGTCGTTTCGCTGACAACAAGATTGATACCTACGGCACAGGCAAGGTTTGTATCTGGAATGGCAATGCCTACGATGTCCGCAAACTGAAACCTGTCGGCGCCAACCAGATTGACCAGGACTACATCACCGGAATAAGCGCGGCTGAGGGATTCACCATCGATGGCGGAAAAGGCGTGCTGTTCTACCGTGCCCATACGATGTTCACCCCGAATAGTCATGGCACTACGCTTGTGACTGCGTTCAACCTGGGAGCGGCAAAGAACTGCGTGCTTCGTAACCTAACCCTTCGTGTGCTTCGCGACCGCGACAACAGCAGCGTGGCAGGTGAATTCGGCAGTAGCAGCAATGTGGCATTCTCATGCTCCGACTCCTGTATGAAGGCGTTTGCCTTCGGTAACACGTCAGAGAATATCCTGCTTGACAATATCGACTTGCAAGGCTTCTTTGAGGATTTCGACGGCAAGGACCACCTTGGCCACGACATCACGGTGAGGAATCTTCGCAGCCGCGACGTGATGGTGAACGTAAACAGCGGCACTGGTTGGACCTTTGAGAACTGCGACATTGCGCAGCGCGAATGTGCCGGCATCGGTGCCCATGTGTTCTATCCCCAGGGTATCTGGCAGGCAGTGTTCCGCAACTGCCGCATCCGCCAGGGACGATATACGTCGGTGGCTATCGGCCTGCATGAGATTAGGAACGTGACGCGCACCATCGACGGCGAGAGTGTGACCACCACGGGTTATGCCGACCTGCTGTTTGATGGTTGCCAGATAGAGGGCGGCTACCTGTTTGAGGGTGACAACAGCGACTCCCACGACCTGAGCACGGTGACATTGCGCAAGAGCCGTATCACACAGTTGTACGACATGGCGATGTACGGCGGCAGTGAAGACAGCGGATATGGTGCCGTGACGCGCGCCGTATCGTGCAAGCGCGGTGCGTGGATAATGGAAGAGTGCTATTTGGAACTTCTCACAGGCAGCGTGTTTGCCGACTTCAACAGCGGCGGTCGCGAGGCGACAAGCATCATCCTTCGCGATACCGACGTGAATACTCAGAAACCATCTGAAGGCAACATTCTCGACCTGTCATCTAATAATGCCGGCAAGGTTACTTTTGACAATGTACGTGCGAACTACCTGTCAGGCCGCGGCGGGGCAATCTATTACGACCCGCAAAAGTGCGTGACGCTCGATGCAATCAATGCGAAGGTTTTCCCCAATGAGCGTGCTGCAGGTACGACAGCACAGCGACCCACAAACATCGAGGTGGGCTACTGCTATTTCGACACAAGCCTTGGCAGCGGCACGCCGCCAAACGGCAAGCCGATATGGGCGAGCAAGATTACGGAGAGCACCGACATAATAACCGGTGAAGTGACAAGGAGCGTGACATGGGTGGATGCCACGGGAACGGTGGTGTAGTTGTCAGTTGTTAGAGTAATTTTTAGAGGAAAGAGGTAAGGGACAAGGGGTAAGAGATTACCTCTGCCGTTCACAATGGTAATGTCCCTATATCTTCCCTTCATCCTCAATTTTCAATCCTCAATCTTCAATCTTCAATTTTCAATAATGCAAAAAAAGGACTGGATACAATATGGCAGTGCCGTTGCGATGATCGTATCGGGAATCATCCTGGCATTTCTGTCGTTTTTTAAGAATGATGGTGACATCGGTCAGGGCGTACTATGGTATGTGGCCCAGGCACTCACCTATGCAGGCTCGATTTTCGGAGTAAGCGTCTATTTCCGAACAAAACTCGGCGACCTCAGGTCGAATTTCAACAAAGAAAATCATCTCAACAAAGATACCAAAGACAAAAAGGATAATAATGAACATGCTGCGTAAAATCGACATCGACATCCACGATATCCTCAGACAAGTGGCCATGACTTCCGCCTACATGGCTGTGAAAAGTGAACAGGCAGTGGAGAACTATGAGCGTTTGGCTGTCATGGAGGTGGACGAACCTCTACTTTCCTCTGCCATCAACATGGCTTTCCACGAGGTGTGTGATATCTTGCAACCTTATACACTGCCACATTTGGCATTGGAGACACCACATCGCTATATGCTTTGTGTCAGACCTGACGTGGCGGTGAGTGAGAACACCGTCAGGCTCTGGCAAGTACAGGCAATGGAATATATGAAGGCGGTGGCACTCACCGAATGGCTCCGCATCGAGGCCCCCG
>CAMZHP010000242.1 GCA_947306845.1 uncultured Prevotellaceae bacterium | reverse complement strand
ACCAGGTCGGAGCAGGAGTTGCCGAACGGCAGTCCGCTGGCGCCATAGACCACCACGCGGTATTGTCCGTTGCCCAGGTCGCTGGTCTGCACGCTGTGGCCGTTGCTGCGCGAGGACACCATCCGGGCGCTTTCCAGGTGGCAGCCCTCAGGCAGGGTGATGATCATCTGCGAGGCCGTGTAGGTGCCCGTTCCCGTGAGGTGGAGGGTCAGTTCGCTGCCCTTGGAGGTCACTTCCATCGCGTCGCTCATCGTCTGGTATGCGTTGCGGGGTGCCGAGGCACGGCCACCGCTGAGCACGATTCTCACAATGCCCATCACGTCGGAAACGGTGATCACGCCGTCTTTGTTGACATCAGCGGCCTTCGGGTTGAACGTAGACAACTCCCTGCCCAGTACTTTGTTCACCGTCAACATCACATCGGCCACAGTCACTGCACGGTCGCCGTTGGCGTCACCAAAGATGGCGTCGGTGAAGTAGCCGCTCTTCCAACTGTACCAGCCATCGCCCGTTGATGACTTCTCTGGCGTGAAGCCATCGGGGTAGAACAATGCACAGGGCTGGTTTTGGGAACCGACACCATTGCAGGCACCATCATTCCAATGTTTTGCGGACTCCGGGATGGTCAACTCCTTCAATTGTTGGCAAAAATACAACATTTCTACGGTGTTGGCATTCTCATCGAAATAGAAATTGCTGAGGTCGAGATTTCTCAATTCATAGCAATAAGCGAACATATTTGACATGTTTGTCACATTGGATGTATTGAAATGGCTCACGTCAAGAGAAGTAAGGGCAGAGCAAATACTAAACATGTAACTCATATCCTTCACATTGGAAGTGTCGAAATTGATACCACTGAGTGTGGTCATGGAATAGCAGCCATCGAACATATATGACATGTCCGTCACGTTGGAGGTATCGAAACCACGTAGATCAAGAGCTTTGAGATTGCCACAGAACAAGAACATGGCATTCATGTTGACCACCTTGGAGGTGTTCAGATTCTCGATGTCCTTGATAGTGGTAAGGTTGGTGAAGTCGTAGAACCATCCGCGGCAGTTCTTTGGCCTTGCATTTTTGAAACTGCTGTCGAATACCACTTTGGTGAGCGTTTCTGTGCCGTCGGCTCGATGCCAGGTTGGCAGATCACGTTCTTCATCCAAGTCCAACATGTATGCTGTGCCGGGACGCTTCCCATATTGGCTGTCGTAGTAGAAGGTCATGATGTCTCCGTCAATCTGTGCGTAGGCATCACCATGTATCTTGAAATAACCACCCTTCCATAATATATAGTCTTCTCCATATGTTGCTCCTTCGAGTATGAAATTCTCGGTTAAGATGAGTTCGCAAGGCGAGGAGGCGGAGGCCAAAGATCTGAAAGCATTGTCAGGCAGCTTGTTGGCAGAAGCAGAGACAGTCAAGGTTTTCAAACTGATGCAATTACCCAGCATGGCGGCATTGTTGTTTCCGTTGAAGGCGAAGTGGCTGATGTCGAGGTGCTCAAGGCTTTCGCAATAGTTGAACATGCTGTTCACACCATTGTCAACGCTAATGTCAGTGAAATGGCTGATGTCGATTTCCTTCAAGCTACGGCAAGTATTGAACATGCTCACGAAAGCCTTGACTTTATCTGTTTTGAGATAATCAAGATGTTGGA
This sequence comes from uncultured Prevotellaceae bacterium, assembly GCA_947306845.1. The sequence goes on along the minus strand of CAMZHP010000242.1, from coordinate 3,683 downwards.
TATTGGTGAGATTATACATATCGGCAAACCAGAAGAAGCATGTAGTAGGATGATAGTGCGAGAAGCTCTCGTCGAAGGCAACAGTCTTGATGATACTCTTGTTGACATTTTGATTAATTTGCCATCCAGGTTTGCCGTATGAGTCTATCATATTAAATGTTGCTTCAGGGGAGGAATGGCTACTCCTCTTGTCATCGCAATAGAATGTCAGGGTCTTCTTGTCGCTTGACAGCACTGCATAAGCCGTTGGAGTTTTGAAGTGTCCGTCTCTCCAGATGAAATAGCCAGTTTCCTGAGTGGTTCCATCGAGGGTGTAGTCTGAGGGATAATAAAGCAGGCAGGGTGTGGCTGTACCCAGTCCTGAGAAGTAATTGTAGGGCAGTTGGGTAGTGCTGGATGGAGTGTTGGTGAAGCTGGGATCCAAATCCACTTTGGTAATCAAGCTTGAATATTCACTCCATCCTTGGGAATCACCTGAATACACTCTGTAAATCGTGCCTTCTTTGGCATGTGACTTCTTGTCATCGCCGTAATAGACCGTCAGTGTCGTCTTGTCCGTGGACAGCACAGCATATGCCTCCTTAGTCGCTTCCTTGAAATATCCGCCCTTCCAGACGAAATAGGTGTCATGGTCCTCATCTTTCTGGAGATTGAAGCCATCGGGGTAGATGAGTGTGCAGGGATTCTCTGCTGTGCCGACACCGGAGAAGGCATCAGAGGCAAGGTTGTAGGCAGAGGAGGGGATAATGAGCGTTTGTAGCTGGGTGTTCTTGAGGAAGTCTGAAAAGTACAATGGCAATGTACTCTCCTTAAATGTGAAGCTGCTCAAGTCGAGGCCCGTCATTCTGGAGCAGCCTTTGAACATGTTGCTCATTGCCATCACCTTAGCTGTGTTGAAGTTGCTCAAATCGAGGTTCGTCAGACTGGCACAATAAGAGAACATGTAATGCATATTGATCACCTTAGCTGTGTTGAAGTTGCTCACGTCAAGGCCCTTTAGAGATAAGCAATTTGCGAACATATAGCTCATGCTTGTCACATTAGCTGTGTTGAAGTTGCTCACGTCAAGACTCTCCAATTGGTAGCAGTCTTGGAACATGTGGCTCATGTTGGTCACATCATCTGTCTTGAGGTAATCCTCCATGCCAATGATGGATGTGAGACTATTCATACCGTAAAACCAATAGAAACAGCTTGTGGGGCGGGCTTTGGCAAAAGAGGAGTCGAATATTACGCTCTCTATCTGCGTATTGTACTCATACTGATACCATTCAGGGATGTTGTCGTCAGTGTTAAGGTCGAATGATATGCCTCTGCGAGAATCTTTTAAAGCGTCATAGTAGAACGTCAGCGTCGTGGCGTCGCCCGTAGGCATCAAGGCGTAGGCTTCGGGCATCGGTGCTGTTCCTTTGAAGTAACCGCCCTTCCAGGTGAAGTAACTGCCAAAGTCTTGGTCTTTCTGAAGGTCGAAACCTTCGGGATAAATGAGTGTGCAGGGATTGTCAGGAGCGCCCACACCCGAGAAAGCATCATTCACGAGGATGTTGGCCGTGGACGGGATGGTAACAGTTCTCAGGCCAGAGCAATCTTTCATCATGCCGGCGGTGTAATAGTTTTTGATGTTGAAACTGCTGAGGTCAAGGCTGACCAATTGGCTGCAGTTGTGGAACATGTAACTCATGCCAGTCACCTTGGAGGTGTCGAAGTGGCTCACGTCGATGGTCTTCAGGCCAGAGCAATTCTGGAACATGAATTCCATGTGTCTCACACTGGAGGTGTTGAAGCCGCGCAAGTCGAGACTTGTCAGACCGGAGCAGCCTTCGAACATGCTTTCCATGTCGGTCGTGTTGGAGGTGTTGAAACCACTCAAGTCAAGGCTCTTCAGGCCAGAGCATCCACTGAACATAAAACTCATGTTGGTCACTTGGTCTGTCCTGAGATACTTGATGCCGTCAATGGACTTGAGGGCACTCATCTGATAGAACCAATCGAAACAATTTGTCGGCCGGGCATTTTCAAATGAGGAGTCAAAAACTACTTTCTCCACGCTGCTGCGGCTCGAGTACCATCCAGGTAAATTGCTGCCTGTGTTCAGGTCAAAGGTCGTTCCTGTTTTGTTGCTCCTGCTATTGTCACAGTAGAACGTCAGCGTCTTCTTATCCGTGGACAACACGGCGTATGCCTCTGGAAGTACACCATCCCATAAGAAATATCCGCCCTTCCATTGGATATAGCCATTGCCCTGTGTGGCGCCCTGTGGCACTGTACCATTGGGCAAAAATAGCTTTACGTACCACTCTAAATACTCCCTTTCTACAATACTTGAGAAGGCATCGTTGGGGAGGTAGTTGGCAGATGCGGGAAGAGTGAGTGATTCCATTACACTGAAACCCTCAAACATACCAGTAAAATTGGCAGAAGGATTAAAGGTGAAGCTCGAAAGGTCGAGGTGCATCGGATGGCAACTTTTGAACATGTAGCTCATGTCGGTTACTTTCGATGTATCGAAATGAGAGAGGTCTGGGCATTCTATGCCTGAAAAGCCTGTTGCATTGTCAAACATGTGGCTCATGTTGGTCACCATGGAGGTGTTGAGATATTGCATGTTTTCGAAATAAACATGATTAACAGTATAACTATCCAAGCCTGATGAGAACCAATAGGACGTGTTGGTGGGTCGATAATCTGCGAAGCTGGGGTCAAATGTGATGACGAGTTTCTCATAGCCATCTTGGCTTTGAGGCATTGTCAAAGGCTGTCCGTTGTCGGTCACCGGCCAGAGTCTATTCTCGAAAGGGTCTTCCCTCTCAGATGCTTGGTCATCGTAATAGAAGGTTACAGTAATGGTTGAGTTAGTGGGATAAAGATCAAACAATAGGTACGCCTCCTTTGTCTGGGCACTCAGCCCCAAGGCTCCCACGAATGTCAGGAGCAGGGTCAATAAAAATAAGGTTGTCTTTTTCATATAGGTTAATTTTATGATAGTTTAAATATTTCTCTTGCTGATAAGGGCATTATTAATTGATGGTTCTACGTTATAGACCCCACCCCTGCCTCCTCCCCAGAGGAGGGGAACTCCATGCGGCTCATGCCCGGCTTCACATAATATTCAATTTTACGCTCGGCTTTGCCGCTTCGCTCGTCGAAGAATCTTCAATCGGCTTCGCCGAAAATAATTTTCAATTTTATTGGATTTCATCCAATGAATGTCGCTACGCCACAGCAATCGGAGCAAGCTCCATTGCATTCGGCTTGCACGACATTTCAATCTTCAATCTTTAAAAGTTTTCTTCTGTCCATTGCGGATGTAGATGCCGCGGGTCGGGGTGGTGACACGCTGGCCCTGCGTGGTGTACCAGTCGCCGTCGTCGGAGGTGTCAGTGGAGATACTCTCGATGCCCGTGGCGAGGCCGCTGACATCGGAGAGCAGCATGGTGTTCGTGTGGTAGTCCACCACCTGGATGTCGCTCACGGCGACGTCACCATTGTGGTTGCCTTTTACATTCAGGCGCACCAGGTCGGTGCAGGAACTGCCGAACGGCAGGCCGCTGGCGCCATAGACCACCACGCGGTATCGGCCGTTGCCCAGGTCGCTGGTCTGCACGCTGTGGCCGTTGCTGCGCGAGGGTACCATCTGGGCGTTCTCCAGACGGCATCCCTCAGGCAGGGTGATGATCATCTGC
>CAMZHP010000241.1 GCA_947306845.1 uncultured Prevotellaceae bacterium | reverse complement strand
TGCTACGGCCTCCGCGGCAGTCCTGCTCGCCATTGCTGTCTGCTCAGCCATCCCCAAGTCTTATTCCGCCAACGTAATCATCGCCAATGAAAAGGAAGAAACCGACTTGTTGCTAGGCCTCAACAGTTTTGCCTCATGGGCAAAGACAGCCATGGACGACCAAGAGGGACTTCGTCAGCCAGAGGTATATTCCAAACTTCTGTCATCCACTGAATTCGCAGAGGAGATGGCACACGTGCGCATCCCATCCCTCCACACCGATTACTACCACCATCTTCTCAACCACCACCATACACCTTGGTGGCAGTCGCTATTCAAGCCTTCCGCTGATGAGCACACACGCATCATCGACATGATCAGGCACAACATCCGTTCCAAAGCCTCCTCCAAATACAAAACCGTTACCATCCAGGCCACCGACCAAGACCCACTGGTGGCAGCACTCATGGCCGACTCCGCCCGTGTCCTCCTACAACGCCACATGGCCGACTATGCCCGTGACCGTGCCCACCGCGACCTTGTACAGGCGGTAGTGAAACTCAATCAGGAGAAAGAACGGTTTATGGCAGCACGCAACGAATACGTGCGTTTCTGCGATGCGCACAATGATCTCAGCACCCCCCGCGTCATCTCTATGGAGGAGCACTTACAAAAAGAATACGCCAGTGCCTTTACCAGCTACAGCAAGGCGATGGAGCAATATCGCCGCAACCAGGCCCTCATGGGCAAATTCTCCTACACCTTCGCCGTGCTGAGCAATGCCACGGTGCCACTGCATCCCGCTGTTCCCGCCACCACTGGCTATGTGCTTTCTTTCGTCTTTCTCGCTCTCACCCTTACTACATGGGCGGTGCTTCTGCAACATGCCATCAGAACCTCAAAAGAACATAGCCCATGGACCTGATTTTCATTATCATCATGAGCATCCTGCTCATCGGGTACATGCTGTTCAAAGCAGGTGACCTCTTCGCCCCGTGGACCATCACAACCGCGGTGTGGCTCGCCATTGTGGTGATGTTTCAGTTCCAAGGCGACCTTCTCTATCCTCTCGGCACACAATTCCACACTTGTCTCGCCCTGTGGCTGCCCATCTTCTGCGTCTCTGCGCTGCTCACCTACTATCTGCTGCCGTCGGTAAAAGACCCAGAGGAAGCTTCACGCCAACGGCCCGAGACCAATGGTCTTATCTTCACTACTCTGTATGTGATCTCTATGGTCATCACCCCACTATATCTCTACAAAATCATGCAGGTGGTGATGATGTTCGACACGGCAGACATGCTCAACAACCTTCGTCTGCTGGCAGTATTCGGTGACGAGCAATATGGTTTTCTCAACTACTCCTATGTGCTCAACCAAGTGCTCATCGTCGTGGCACTCTGGCGCTACCCAAAAGTGCCGCTCTGGCAGTTGCTCACCATTGTGGCCGCCAGTATGATGAGTGCTTTCGCCATCATGGAGAAGGGTATTCTCTTTTTTCTCTTCTCCGCCCTCATGTATATCCTTTACCAAAAAAGGGCCATCCGCCTGCGCTCCATCATCATATCCTCCGTCACGGTAGTGGTTGTCTTTTTCCTGATCAATGCCGCACGCGAACTCACAAGCGATGACACCGGATCTGGGGATGGGATGTCGTTTCTCGATTTCTTCGCCATCTACGTGCTCTCTCCTCCAGCGGCTTTCGAGCGCATCACAGAGGACATCTCCACACAATTTGGCTCACATACATTCCAGACTTTCTATCTCTTCCTCAACCGTTTCGGAGGCAACTATGAGGTGAACACCAAACTTCAGGAGTTTGTCTGGGTGCCGCTTCCCACCAATGTGTACACAGTTTTCCAGCCCTTTTTCATGGACTTCGGATATCGCGGTGTGGCATTCTTTGCCCTCGTCTATGGCCTGCTTTCGGGATGGGCATACCGATATTCCCGCAATGGTAACGGATTTGCGAAATGTGTCTATGCCTACGCCGTCTATGTGCTCATCCTTCAGTTTTATCAGGAAAACGTGATGATGAGCATTGTCAATGTCATCCAGTTCCTCTTTTTCACCTGGTTCATCACCCAGCAGCAATTCGCCCTCAGATGGGATTGGGGCGACACTGCACAGGCGGCAACAGTAGCCGACCGGCAAAATGCTGTAGGGGAAATGGAACAAGGTGAACCATAAAAAAACGGTGATTTGTTTTGAATTGCATTTGTTTTGCATTAACTTTGCTCCGAATTTCCAATCATAGGACATGACCAGTATTATCATATATTCTCTTATCGCTTTTTTAATCAGCGTTTTGTCAGGCTTTATCCTCATTCCGCTGATTATGAAGTTCTGCCAGCGGAAGAAGCTCTATGATATTCCCGATGAGCGCAAGGTTCACAAGAACAACGTACCACGGCTGGGAGGTCTCAGTTTCATGCCCAGCATGGTGCTGGCCTGCTTTTTGGCGCTCCTCATGATGGGACATAACGAGGGGCGCGACGCCATCCACATCAGCCTGTGGGCCTGCTGTTTCCTGCTCGGACTCATCATGATCTACACCATGGGAATCATCGACGACCTGCTGGGGCTCGATGCCAAGACAAAATTCTTTGTCCAGATTATCGCCGCCACCATGTTGCCACTCTCAGGTTTATACATCAACAACCTCTACGGCTTTCTCAACATCAGCGACATCCCTTTCTGGGTAGGAGCTGCCCTTACCGTTTTCATCATTGTCTATATCGACAACTCCATCAATCTCATCGACGGTATCGACGGTCTGGCAGCAGGTCTTTCATTCCTCGCCCTCGGCGGTTTCCTTACCTGCTTCATCCAGTACGGCCTCCTCACCTACTGTATCCTGATAGCCGGACTGATGGGTGTCCTCGTGCCCTATCTCTATTTCAATATCTGCGGTGACCCTGAAAAGAAGCAAAAGATTTTCATGGGCGACTCTGGCAGCCTGACACTTGGATTCATCCTCGGCATGCTCTTCGTGAAATACGCTATGAACAACCCCGCCATCATGGAGTATCGCCGCGATGGTCTCACCACCTCCATCACCATGCTGCTCGTGCCGATGTTTGATGTCGTGCGCGTAGTCATCACCCGCATGTATCACCGTCGGTCGCTCTTTCAGGCCGACAAGAATCATCTCCACCACAAATGGATGCGTGCCGGACTGGGTCAGCATGCCACACTCTTTGCCATCATTCTCACCGCCATTTTCTTCGGAGTCATCAATATCCTGATGGTGAAGTATTTCGACATGAGCCTCACCTATTCATTGGCCATCGATATCGCACTCTTTATCATCTACAATCTCCTGCTCGACCATTATATTCGCAGCAAGGGAGAAAAGCCTTTTGTTTGACATCACTCACATAATTACTGAAATATGAAAGGAATAGTATTGGCCGGAGGCAGCGGAACACGCCTCTACCCCATCACCAAAGGCATCAGCAAGCAGCTGATTCCCATCTACGACAAACCGATGGTATATTATCCCATCTCAGTGCTGATGCTTGCCGGCATCCGCGACATACTCATCATTTCCACACCCGACGACCTGCCGGCATTCCGCCGTCTGCTGGGCGATGGCAGCAACTACGGTGTGCGCTTCGAATATGCCGAGCAGCCCTCACCCGATGGTCTGGCACAGGCTTTTATCATCGGTGAGCAATTCATCGGCGACGACTCGGTATGCCTCGTACTCGGCGACAACATTTTCCATGGCTCCGGACTGTCGCAACGACTCCGCGAAGCCGTCAGCCAGGCCGAGGAGCACAATCAAGCCACAGTCTTCGGATACTGGGTGGACGACCCGCAGCGTTACGGTGTAGCAGAGTTTGATGATGCCGGCAACTGCCTCTCCATCGAGGAGAAGCCTGCCAATCCCAAATCCAACTATGCGGTGGTAGGACTGTATTTCTATCCCAATGAGGTGGTTCAGGTGGCCAAGACCATCAAACCCTCTGCCCGGGGTGAACTGGAAATCACGACTGTCAACCAACGCTTCCTGGAGGCTGGACGGTTGAAGGTGCAGACCCTTGGACGCGGCTTTGCCTGGCTCGATACCGGCACCCACGACTCACTCTCAGAGGCATCGGTGTTCGTCGAGGTCATCGAAAAGCGCCAGGGACTCAAGATTGCCTGTCTGGAGGGCATCGCCTATCGCAGCGGATGGATCACGCGTGAGAAGATGGAGGAGGTGGCACAGCCCATGCTCAAGAATCAGTATGGACAGTACCTTCTCAAGGTCATCCGCGAGATGGACCGCACCGGTCGGAGCAATCTTGAATGACAGAGAATTGAGGAAGAAAAACTCCTGCCATGTCTTGTGTGACACGGCAGGAGTTTTTGTTTTGCTGAGCCAGTGATTATTTACCCTTAGTGGCAGGAGGTGTGTTGGGCATGGGAGGCATTTGAGGTGTTTCGGGAATGATGGGGTCGCCCATCTCCGAATTCTCGGCATCCTTGTCATCCAACTTGAAAAGCATGAATTTCGGGCTCTCTGCCGTGCAAGGCGTCCATTCACCACCGTCAGGACCATTGGGGTCGCTGTATTTGGCAAAGTTGGTCCATGCTGTCAGCATCTTCTCTGAGAGATCCCAGTCACCCTGTGTCCAAGGTCTCCAGCAATGCTTGAGTGACTTGAAGACAAACCAAAGGTCGGAAGAGTGGAAGGCCCCCTTGAGACGGGCTGTCACCTCGGGATGTGATCCATCGTCGGGCAATGGACGGGCAAACTCATAAGCCCATGCCTTGCCGCCCTTGCTCTCACGCACCTTGCAGAACTCAGCAATGCCGGGTCCCATGCTGCCCATATCATTCAAGGTATAGCCAATCATATAAGGAACATCAGCCAGCGTACCCTCACGGGTGGCATCGTCGAAATTCTTCGTGCTCACGTAACCGTCGATGAGAGGTCTTCCCATGAGGAAGACATCGTTGTGGGTTACGGTATTGTATAGCTGACCCACCGTGTAGAGCAACTCTGTCTGCGCTTCCCTCAGTTTGGCAAGGTCTGTCAGTCCAGCCCAGTCCATCACCTTCTTTGTGTCAGCCTCTGCCTGTTCAAGCGATGGGTTGTAAGTGAAGAATTTGTTCATAGGAACGGCAGGTTTTGCCTCCTCGTTGCCTGTAGGCGGCACGGTAATGCCACCACCGCTCATGATGACAGCTTTGTGGAAGAGCCCTCTGGCCAGTGGCGACTCACAAAGGGTCTTCACGCTACCGGCTCCCGCACTCTGTCCGAAGATGGTGACATTGTCGGGGTCGCCTCCAAACTGCGCGATATTGGCCTTGATCCATTTCAATGACTGTATCTGGTCGAGGATGCCGTAATTGCCCGACACTTTGTTGGGACTTTCCTCAGA
>CAMZHP010000240.1 GCA_947306845.1 uncultured Prevotellaceae bacterium | reverse complement strand
GGCCACATAGATTCTTGCCATGGTACCGTAGGTTATGGGATACCGGCAAGGCTAAACATTGTTTTGATGGGAGGTTACGCATGATGACGGCATCTGAATTGAGTTGATGACACCTACGTAATTGGGACATGAATATGGCAAGCCTGTGCCTTAAAAAAAGGTACAAGCTTGACAGCCACTGCAATAAGAAGGATTGCAGCAGTTTTTGCAAATAAAATGCGGATTGATTACAGAACCACCTATCGAAATGGCTCCATTTCAATTTTATAAGCATCGGTCCTAGTTAATTGAGAGTCATGAATGAAGTATTCAATGCTGGCTGTTTCCAGCAGCCAGATTGTCCAGAGGCTTATGGGAATGGTTCCCAAAGGGGGATCTTTGTTGTCAACTGACCTTGAGACAGTTATTCAACACTTACGATTGCAAAAGTAGTATAAAAACATGAAATAGAAAAACGGAAATCTGCAGTTTAACAGAAATTAGGTTTTTAGAGGGGTAATTGTTAAAATCGGGAGGGGCAAAACCTCCTGCCAAGCAGGAATGTTCTGTCAAATGCGTCTTCTCTGGATTTCAGAAAGAGACACATCATACCCTTTTAATGAAGATGCCTGCCATTCAATCACCATAGCGGACACGTCCGTTGGATAGACGGACGAGGTCTGGCAAATCATAGTCTCGCAGCACACCCGGAAGCACGTTGGCCAGCATGTCGTGCTGAATGGGGTTCCCCAGATAGGAGCGCCATGTTCTGAGGGTGCGTGTCAAGGTGGCGCTTGAGATGCGTGAGTCGAGCAATGCAGCATGTGTGACCACCGGTCCGCATACACCGTCGGCCACGACCTCTATTTTGCGGTCTTTCAACTGTGGATGCTGCGAGCAGAAATCGAGCAGTGTGATGAGGTCGGTGACGCGTTGTCCCATCAGTGGCCGTCCGATGTGGAGCGCTGTAGCCGAAAGGCGATAGTCGCGGTTCCAATATTTCAGCAGGTTCAGGTCGTAGGGGTCGCTTGTCTCGCCGATGCCCCGCAGGTCGGCAGCAATGATGATAGTGCCGTCGCTGACAGCATCGCGGCGGTCGGTTTCGTTCAGATACCATGCCTTGCCCTGTTCGCAGAGGTGTATCTGAATCTTGGAATTGTCGTTTGCGGCATCAGGTATGCGCACGATGCATGGCACCGGCATCTCGCCCTCACGATTGATTTGGAAGCGTAGTTCGATGATGTCGCGCAGGTCGGCCTTACCTGTAGGAACCATCTCGATGGGTTGACTGGGGAGGGTGATGCCGAGATATCGACACAGTGTGGCCTGTATGTCGGCAGCGTCCTTTTGCAGGAAGGCCTTGCGGTTGTCTGCATACTGTTGCATCTGCGCCAGTGCCATGTCACTGACAGACTGTGCGTCGGGGTATTCCAGATTCACTTGTCCGCTCTTGGTGCAGTTCATCTCCTTGCCTTGCCACGGGGCGACATCCACCAGTGGCGACTGGTCTTCGGCGAGCCAGCGACGGAACCAGCCGACCATCTCCTGCTGGACATCAAGAGGAGCACCGTGGCCGTCCTCAGCATAATACTGACGCACACGCTCGGGACATCCAAGCGTGGTATAGGCGCGCTGCAGTTCGTCGAATCCCCGCAAGGCACCCCAATGGTCCACAAAATCGTATTTCCCGTCGAGCACGATGAAGGGCTTTGGTGCCATCATGAGTGCCATATCGGCTATCTCTATGCGCTGGGCACCCTCGTTGGGCATCTGCTGGCATCCGTCGGAGGGACCAATCAATTCCAGGGTACGTTCCCGCGAGGAGAAGAACAATGCGACACAGGCACACTGAATGCGCTCGTCGAGGGCGGCCAGATAGGCGCATTGCGTTCCGCCGCCAGAAAAGCCATAGGCTCCGATGCGGTCAGGGTCGATGTCGCTGCGAGTGAGCAGATGGCCCGGCTATTGTCGAAATACTCCTGTGCCGCCAGGCTGGACCCCAGCAGCAGATATGGCACATCGATGAGTGTATGCTCGGTGGTTACCCCCCTTGTCAGCGGCTTTCCTTGGGCATCGTGGAGTTGAAGACGCTCACCCTGCGACAACGGGTCCACCACCATCACGGCGATGCCGTTGACCGCCATGCGGCATGCCAGCATCGAACCGTTACCCTTGCCGTTGAGACCATGTCCACACATCTCGATACAGGCAGGTATGCGCCGGCTAATGTTGTCGGGCAGATACAGGTGAGCGGTGACGTAGCGTCCCGGTGCACTTTGGAAGACAATCTTCTCCACATGGAATCCATCACCCTGAACGCTGCCCGTGACCTGCGCTTTCAGGTCTCCCCGCTCTGGCAGTTCACCTACTATCGACATCATCCTCTGGCGGGCATCGGTTATATATTGCAGTGTCAGCTTTTTCTTCTGCAATGCTTCTGACAGGGAGCGGTCGCGCTCCAACGTCTGCTGGTGGAGGTCGCGGATGAGATACTGATGGAAAGCCAACGGCTGGCGGAAGCGCAGTGCGTTATGGTTCTGCGCGGAGACCATGCTGACGAGCAAAAGCGTGGTGACAAGGGTGAGCAACTTTTTCATTGTGGCAGGATTTTGAATTCTATATTCTTTTGGTTGGTCAGCCGGCTCTTGATGATGACGCGGCGCGACTGAGTGTCGAAGTACCATCCCTCGGCATCGGCGTCGGGCTGGATTCTGGCCATAGGTTTCTGGTTCTGCAGGACTTGGCTGGGTTCTTCGTCCCAGTATACCTCAGCGTGGTAGGCATGTCGGGCTGGTGTGAAGCGTCCCTCGGGACGGTGGATGGTCAGCGTGCAGATTTGTCCATCCTGCTGGCATACGATGCGGGTGATGGCATAGATACCTTGCCGGTACTGGTCGGTGCGCCCGTCGTCCTCATACATTTCGTATTCCGAATGTCGTGCGGGGAACACCGTCAGCGTCACTGTATCGACAGGCCGTTCCCCCATATATTGCATGGCTGGCTGTTTAGGGATGATGGCTCCCTCGCGGATGAAGATGGGCATCAGGTCGGGAGGCGTCAGGAACGACTTATACTGCCGTCCCTCTATGCGCTCGCCTGTCCAGAAGTCAACCCACCGTTCTCCCGGGAAATAGACCGGACGGCTCAAGGCGCCCTTGCTGGTGACGGGACACACCATCATCCACTCGCCGAACAGATACTGGTCGCTGATGTTGTAGGTCAGTTCGTCGCTGGTGAAATCGTAGAGCAATGGAGTCATCAGCGGACGGCTGGTGCGGTACATACGGAAAGCGTTGCTGTAAATATAGGGAATGAGCGTGTAGCGCAGCGAGTCGTACTTGACAAAGATTCGCTGTGCCTCCTCGCCATAGGTCCAGGGCTCATGGTAGCGTGGGTGGTCCATGCCAAAGAGCAAGGCGACAGGGCTGAACATGCCGAACTGGCACCATCGCACATAGAGGTCGGTATCGTAGGGAGAATACTGCTCGAAGCCTCCCATGCAGTGCGACCAATTGCCCACTCCCGACAGGCCGATATTCAGGCCGCCACGGATGACGGGTTCAAACCACTGCCACTCCGAGCCCCAGTCGCCTGCCCAGATGAAGGGATAGCGCTGTATGCCGGCATAACCCTCGCGGGTGTGGTCGAAACCGCGCACGCCATTCTGCCGGGCAAAGCGCTCGTAGGGAGCCTTGGCATATGCAATGGGAAAGAGATTGTGCAACTCGTCTGCGCTGAACGGGCCGTCGGGCTTGAATCCATCCTCAAAGCGCAGGGCGCTGCCCACATCGGTCTTGACAAATTTCACTCCCATGCGGGCTATGCGCGAGACACCATTCTCCCACCACCAGTCGACAGCCTTCGGGTCGAAGAAATTGATGATGCCGCTGCTCCGTGCCCCGGGGATGGTGACACCGGCTGCCAGCGCATCGTCGAGCAGCGTGTTGTGCTGGCCATTGTCCATGATGGAACGGATGTGCAGTCCGAACATGTCGACATGCTGGGCATAGACGGAGTCAATCATGGCCTGTGGATTCTTGAACGTGGGGCGGAACTCGAACGTGCAACCTCCGTTGCCAAAGGTGGAATTGAAGAACCGCCAGGTGGAGTCGAGCCACAATAGGTCGAAGGGGATGTTCTCATCACGCATCCGGCGAACTAGGTTGACCGGATAGGTGTCGCTGGTCATCTCCTCATGCTTCCATGTGCCGCCGCTGTAGGAACCCAGATGCAGTCCGTAGGCAGAACGGGGCATCAGCGGACTGGCGCCAGTGAGTTGCTGGTAGTTGTGGATAAGAGACTCTATGGTGGGCCCCACGATGATGTAATAGTCAAGTGCTCCGGCGCTGGCGCTATAACTGTAGCGGTCTTTGCGGCTCCAGCCCATGTCCCAGTCGGTCTTTGCCGCATTATGGAAGAAGACGGCATATCCCTTTGTGCTGATGAACCATGGAACGGGACAGTAGTTGGCGCGGAGGATATCCTTGCCACCTACGGCGGGCCGCGGTCCCTGGCCTAATTCCACGTTCAGGTGAATCTTGCGGCCTCGCTGGTCGAGGGCATCCATGCGTTCGCCGAAACCGAAGAAATGCTCATCGGGCTGCATCGTGCATTCATTCATGGGCTGAGCGCCAGCATCCGCATTGGTCTCGTGATAAAGGATTTTTCCTGCTTTGTCCTTTACGGTAATGCGCCAGGGGTTTGGTGTCACTTCCAGTTGCAGCGCAGAGGTACACAGCGTATTGCCGGAAACCTGGAAATCGACGGGGGCGAAATCGTATTTGACAACCATCCAAGGCTCGTCGGCGACAAATTGGTGCGTATTGCTCTTGGTGACACGAAACATCTGCTCGTTGCACATCTGGATTCGCAGGTCACCTTGCGGGGAGGTGTAGACGACCTCGTTGCCCTTGCGTTCTTGCGCAAAAGCAGTACTAATGACGAGTGAAAGCAATAGTGCCAATAGTTTTTTCATCATTTTCAGTAGAATAATTGTAGTTTGTTTTTAAAATCAATGTATCTCACACCATCAGGCTATGGCAACCGTACTTTGGTTTTCTCGGAGAAAGCGACTGCATCATTATACATAACTATCTTACAAAAAAGGTAGAAATGGTATCACGTCAGTGCACATAAGAATAAAGGGTCCAGTAACCCCTCATGTTTTAGGACTTTAGATTTATCTATTGTCAGATATTTTGTGCAAATAAAGTAAAAATATGCGAACTATGCAAGAATAGGACCTTTTTTTAGCAAACGGCACATACGATATGCAAAAAATAATGTAATTTCGCAAATTGTTTGAACAATTTGGGATGGCTATATATTTCCATCTTCATCCACGGAATTGGGCAAAAAAGTATTATGAATGAAAAGAGATGGTTAGAATCCAAAATGCAACCAAAGAACAGTCTGCTGACATAGCACGGCT
>CAMZHP010000239.1 GCA_947306845.1 uncultured Prevotellaceae bacterium | reverse complement strand
CTCCAAGATTGGAAATGCCACGGAAGACGGCGGAATCAAAAACCTCCCCAAGGGATTCAACCTGGATGGTGCACAAGTTGTTTATGATGGCTTCATCGAGGCCCCGGAGTCTGATACTTATCATTTTATCCTCTATTATGCTGGATATATGAGAGTGTATATCGGTGGCAAGGAAGTGGTGCCTGAGAGATGGCGCACGGCATGGAACCCCAATTCGTGGAAGTTCACTGCCAACTTGAAGAAGGGTGAACGGACACAACTGCGGGTCGAGTGGAAACCGGATGGTGGAACGAGCTATTGTGGCCTCCGTGTGGCACAGCCCTTCAATTCGGACAAGACACTCAGTATCTGGAGTGAGATGAGCCGCGATATGGACTATTATTTCATAGCCGGTAAAAATATGGATGAGGTCATCAGCGGATACCGCACGCTGACGGGAAAGGCTTCACTTTATCCCAAATGGGTGCTGGGATTCTGGCAGAGCAGGGAGAGATACAAGAGCAGCGAGGAGATAGAACAGACACTGGCGGAGTTCAGGAAACGGCATGTACCTATCGATAATATCGTGCAGGACTGGAACTACTGGCCACTACCCGACTGGGGTAGCCATGAGTTCGAGGCTTCTAGATTCCCCAACCCACAGGCTATGCTCGACAGCGTCCATCAGATGAACGGACGGTTTATGATCTCTGTTTGGCCGAAATTCTATGAGACGGTGGCCAACTACAAGGAACTTGACAGCAAGGGATGGATCTACCGACAGGCCATTACCGACGACATACACGACTGGTTGGGATACATGGGATCTTTCTATGATGCCTATGATGCTGGAGCCAGGAAAATGTTCTGGAGACAGATGAATGAGAAGCTATATAGCAAGTTTAAATTCGGAATCGATGCTTGGTGGATGGATGCTTCAGAACCGAATGTGCGCGACTGCACGCCGGTATGGTACCGAAAGGCACTCAGCGGACCTACTGCACTGGGCACATCAACGGAATATTTCAACGCTTATTCCATCGTCAATGCGGATGCCATCTACAACGGACAGCGCTCTGTCAACCCCAATCAGCGCGTATTCTTGCTCACAAGGAGCGGATTCGCCGGTGAACAAAGATATTCTACTGCCACTTGGTCGGGTGACATTGGCACTCGATGGGAGGACATGAGGGCACAGATGACGGCCGGACTCAACTATTCCATGAGCGGACTGCCTTTCTGGGGAATGGACCAAGGAGGATTCTCGGTGGAGACCAGGTATGTGAAAGCACAACAGGAATTTGATAAGACGGGAGTGGAAACCGCCGACCTCACCGAGTGGCGTGAACTGCAGACCCGCTGGAATCAGTTCGGTTGTTTCATCCCGCTTTATCGTGCTCACGGACAATGGCCGCTCAGGGAGGTCTGGAACATCGCTCCCGACAACCATCCCGCTTACAAGACCATCGTGTGGTATGACAAACTGCGCTATCACATGATGCCTTATCTCTATTCCATGGCCGGATGGGTCCATTTCAAGGATTATACCATGATGCGCGGACTGGCCATGGACTTCAATGGCGACCCGAATGTATACGACATTCCCGATCAGTGGATGTTCGGACCAGCTTTCATGGCTTGCCCCGTAGGATTTTACAAAGCCCGCAACCGAAGTGTGTATTTCCCCACCCAATGCGGTTGGTATGACCTCTATACGGGTGAGTATGTGAATGGAGGACAGACGTTGGTGGTGGATGCTCCTTATGAGCGGATCCCGGTATACGTCAAGGAAGGTAGTATCGTTCCTTTCGGACCAGAGATGGAGTGGTCTGACCAAAAGCAGGCTGAACTGATCAACCTCTATGTATATCAGGGCAAGGATGCTGAGTTCCAACTTTATGAGGACGAAGGCACCAACTACAATTATGAGAAGGGAAAGTATGCCACCATCGATATAGTGTATGATGAGGCATCCAAGACACTGACCATCGGACAGCGGAAAGGTGCCTTTAAGGGAATGTTGAAAAACAGGCGCTTCAATGTGGTAGTGGTATCCAAAGACAAACCCATGCCGCTCAACTTGGTGAACCCAGAAGGACAACTTGTCAGCTATTCTGGCAAGGAAGTTAAAGTAACACTTTAAGGAATGATGAAAAAACTGCTGATCATCACATTGTGCTTCTTGGCTGTAACTGTGAAGGCACGTGATCGACAATGTTTTGATGAGGGGTGGCGATTTATCCTCGCCGATTCAGCCAAAATGTCGGAAAATAGCTATAATGACGGTTTTTGGAGAGTTCTCGACTTGCCTCACGACTGGGCGGTGGAGGGTGACTTTTCCCCGTCGAACCCATCGGGAGCAGGTGGTGGTGCATTGCCTGGTGGGGTGGGGTGGTACCGCAAGCATTTCACCGTGGGCGACGCCGACTGCTATTTCATTGAATTCGATGGCGTTTATATGAATGCTGCTGTCTATATCAACGGACATTTGCTTGGACAGCGACCCTATGGGTATAGCTCGTTTGAATATGACCTTACACCTTACCTCAATCGTGGCGGCGACAACGTGATAGCCGTGAGAGTGGACAACAGCGACCAGCCTAACTCACGATGGTACAGTGGATGTGGTATCTACAGACATGTGTGGCTGACAGCTACAGAGAGAGTGCATGTGGACCACTGGGGCGTGTATGTTAAAACCTCTGCAAAGGGGGATGTCAGCATTGAGACAAAACTGGTGGGAGAGATGCCGAAAACGACCATTAGGCATACTGTGATCGACGCAGACGGTAAGGTGGTGGCAAAAAGTGCTGGAGCCAAGGCAAAACTCAAGGTCTCAAGGCCTCACCTGTGGTCGGTGCGTGACCCCTATGTCTATCAGGTGCGCACCGAGGTGCTGGTGGCTGGCAAAATAGCTGATGAAGTCACCACAACCACGGGATTTAGGTCATTTACCTTCGATGCCAAAAAAGGTTTTTCACTGAATGGGGTGAATATGAAAATCAATGGGGTGTGTGAACACCACGACTTGGGCTGCCTCGGAGCGGCCTTCTCTGAGGATGCCATGCACAGGAAACTGACCATTCTCCGCGATATGGGAGTCAATGCCATCAGATGCTCCCACAACCCGCCTGCTCCTGAACTGCTGAATATGTGCGATACGATGGGGTTCATTGTCATGGATGAATCGTTTGACATGTGGAGACGCAAAAAAACACAAAACGACTATGCACGTTTTTTTGACGAGTGGCATGAGCGCGATTTGGCTGACCTCATCTTGCGCGACCGAAACCATCCCTGCATCTTTATGTGGAGTATTGGCAACGAAGTGCTGGAGCAGTGGTCTTCGGCTGAGGCTGACACGCTGACTTTGGAACAGGCCAACCTCATCCTGAACGCAGGACATGATGCCTCTACTTTGGCGAAGGAGGGAGAACTGAGCGTTAACTCTTTGCTTACTCGTCACCTGGCCGAGATTGTGAGGAAATATGATGATACCCGGCCTATAACTGCGGGATGCAACGAACCTTCGCCCAATAACCATCTCTTCAAGAGTGGGGCCATTGATATCATCGGCTTCAACTATCATCACGAGTGGGTGAAGGATGTGCCAAAGAACTTCCCGGGCAAACCGTTTATCATGAGCGAAAGCGTGAGCGCACTGCAGTCTCGTGGCTTCTATATGATGCCCAGCGACTCTGTCTATAAGGCTCCGAAGGAGTGGTGGCTGCCATACACCGACCCGTCGTTCTCATGCAGTGCCTACGACAACATGCATGCGTCGTGGAGTAGCACACATGAAGAGACTTGGGATGTAGTCAAACACAATGATTTTGTGGGAGGACAGTTCATCTGGACGGGCTTCGACTATATCGGCGAGCCTACTCCCTATGCCTATCCTGCGAGAAGCAGCTATTTTGGCATTATTGACCTAGCGGGATTCCCCAAGGATTCCTATTACATGTATCAGAGCGAATGGACCGACAAGCCTGTGTTGCATCTCTTCCCACACTGGAACTGGATCGAGGGGCAGACCATCGATTTGTGGTGCTATTACAACCAGGCCGACGAAGTGGAACTTTACATCAACGGAAAAAGTCAAGGTGTCAGGAGAAAGGCAGATTCCCATCAGTATCATGTGATGTGGCGCGTCACCTTCCAACCGGGTGAGGTAAAGGTGGTAGCCAGAAAGGACGGAAAAGAAGTTCGTGAGCAAATTATTCGTACCGCCGGCGCTCCACATCATCTTAGGCTTTCAGCCGACCGCAAGTCAATGCCCGCAGATGGCAAGAGCCTGATTTTCGTCACCGTGGAGGTGCTAGACAGCGAGGGAAATGTTTGTCCGCGGGCAGACAATCAGGTGTTTTTCCAACTGAAGGGGGCGACGATAGCTGGTGTAGATAATGGATGTCAGACATCGTTGGAACGGTTCAAAGCAGACAACCGTCATGCTTTCAATGGCAGGTGCTTGCTCGTTATACGGGCTGACCGTACGCCAGGCACCATCACACTATCAGCCAAGTCTCCTGACCTCAAGGCCGCATCTCTCTCCCTCCAAGCTGTGATGCTCGCTCAATAATAGTGTTCAATTCACTCCCTAAAAAGAGTGATGTCTACACTTCTATACTCCTAAACTCCTACAAGCAGGAGGCGGTTTTGCCGCCTCCTGCTGAAAAAAATCCCTTCATTACTTGCTTATTCCAAATAATTCTCCTAATTTTGCACACGTTATTGATAATGTGCAAAAATGGAGGTGGAATATGTCAATTTCTAAAACAAGACAATTGCTCGTGGATGTGGCACGGCAACTCTTTGCCAAAAAAGGGCTTGAAAACACGACCATGAACGATATAGCTGTCGCTTCCAAGAAAGGACGGCGAACACTCTACACCTATTTTAAAAGTAAGGAGGATATCTATTCTGCCGTTATCGCTTCCGAGTTGGAAAGGCTTTCCGACAAATTGGATGAGGTGGCTGCGAAGAAGATACAGCCACAGGATAAGATCATAGAACTGATATATACCCATCTGAATATGATCAAGGAGACAGTTGTGAGAAATGGCAATCTTAGAGCTGAGTTCTTCAGAAATATCTGGATGGTGGAGAAAATCCGCAAGAATTTTGATGCGGATGAGATCGAACTTTTCCGCAAAGTCTATTCAGAAGGCAAAGCAGAAGGAGAGTTCGACATCGATAACGTGGAACTGGTGGCAGACATCACACACTACTGTGTCAAAGGACTGGAGGTGCCTTATATTTATGGAAGACTGGGACACGGACTGACCGAGGAGACCAGTAAGCCTCTCGTGGCTAAAGTGGTGTATGGCGCTCTTGGAAAAAGTATCAACAAATAGTTAATAAACACAATCAACCATTATGAAATTATTGGAAGGAAAGACGGCTCTCATCACAGGGGCCGCACGTGGTATCGGCAAGGCCATTGCCTTGAAGTTTGCCCAGGAGGGCGCCAACAT
>CAMZHP010000238.1 GCA_947306845.1 uncultured Prevotellaceae bacterium | reverse complement strand
TCTTCAGCTAGGGCGGAATCGGCCAATCGGATAGCGGTAGAAGATTCTGTACTATACCCAAGGAAATGGATGTCACCGTACCAGATGAGGGTTCGGTCTATCACGACAAAGTTGCAAGGTTGTATAGGGGCGAGTGTCAAAGGCAGATGTTCTACTATTTCAGTGCTTACATCTTGGGTTGTGATAGCTACCTCAATGCCACTGCGCATTAACTCCACTAATGTTTGTAAAACTTTAGACGTCTTGGAGGCTATAATTTTTGGTGTTGCAATAATTATAGAGTGTTTTGCTGATAAAAGGTCGTTGAGGAATGGCTGCAAGTAGTTACGACCATTGAAGAAAGAATCAGTTGTTGATGTTTTTCCGCTAGGTGAGCATACTTGGTATCCAACGGCAGAATAGCCCTTTAATCGTCGGCGATACATCAGTTCGCATAATGGGACTCGGATGTCCACATAATCATATATTCTGACATCGACCTTACCTTCATAGTCTCGGTGCAACCGGCCTGCATATTGGGCAACAAGTCCCTTCCACGACACTGGCATTGTTAGAAATAGGGTGTCAAGCCTTGGATAGTCAAATCCTTCCCCTATATATTTTCCTGTGGCAATAATTGCTAAAGACTCTGTTGTCGGAATGCTTTTCAGTTTCTCTGTTTGCTGTCGTTTAATCTTGTTGGATTCAGAACCTAAAAGAGTGACGACATGTTTACAATGAGGTTGTAGCAGTTCTGCAAGAAGCTTGACATGTGAAGTCCGGCTTGTGAGTATCAATGGCGTTCTGCCTTGCTGCAAACTGTGGACGATATCCTCTAAAATCAGTAGGTTGCGTGTTTCATTTGTTGATAGTTCTTCCTGTATCTGGGTGAAACTTTTCTTGTTATCTGTCAATAGGTTGAACTGTGTGAATCGAGGAATAAGAAGTCGTGTAAAGTTTTGACTCAACATCTGAGACAACGCATCTGCTTTGTATCGAATTGGGCCACACTGCATGAAGATGATAGGCTGGTGTCCGTCCTTGCGAATTGGGGTGGCAGTAAGACCATAGACATACTTGGCTTGTACGTTTTTCATAACCTGTTCAAACTTGGCAGAAGAGACATGGTGACACTCGTCAGCAATCACCATGCCATAGTCTTTGATGAAGGGCTTTGTTTCGCCATCAGATAGGCAAGACTGTATCAAGGCGACATCAATTACACCATGAAGACTGTTTTCACCTGTACATAAGCACCCTATAGGTGAGAAAGTTTTCTGTTTCTTTCTAGTAAGATCGTCCAAAGAATAGTCTATGTCGAGAAACCGTACAAGCGTTTCTTTCCATTGGATTAAAAGGGCTTTGGTATGCACAAGTATTAGAGTGTTCACTCCACGTTTGGCTATCAGTCCTGCGGCTGTCACTGTTTTCCCAAAGGCAGTGGTAGCCGACAATGTGCCATTGTTGTGTTCTAGCAACCTTTTCAGTCCATATTCTTGATCTTCGCGGAGTGTGCCTTTGAAATGTACTGATATGGGGTTGCCAACTTGCACTTTATCGTCTATGTGATATGGAATCTCGTTGTCTTCAAGTAAGTCAACAACTGCATCCTCACAACCACGTGGCATGAGCAGCCAATCATCCATAATTTCTGAGCAGGATATTATCCGAGGGACATTGTAGGTAGAGAAGTGCATGCCTTGACGGCTATAGAATTCTGGGTTACGGAATGCGGCAATGCGTTTCAAGTGGTTCAGCACCTTGGCCGAAAGTCCTTGTATGGGTATATACAATCCATTTGCTCTTAGTAGGATTATTTGGCTTGGGAAATCCGATGGTGACAATTCTTCTGATTGGGGCAATTCCCAGGGCATTTTCTCTGAGGATTTAGTAAGATTCCCTAATTCGGGCTGATGACCTTGAGTGGCAATTAGTTCATCAATATGTTCTTCTGACATTTTTCTGACAGAAAGAAGATACTCCCACTGGTCTTTATATGGGGTAAAAGAGTCGTCGACAAATATGCTATTCCCCGCACGACGGGCGCGTCCCTGCAATGGTAGTGCTACCAAATTACCTAAACCGCCAACGGGTAGTTGGTCTTGATTGGGGAAGAACCGGTCGTAAGATTTGAATGAGATGCGGCCATCGCGACGCATGGCTTCTGTGAGAAGAGCATTGCCCAATCGGCGTGCTTTGTATGCTGGTATCGGTTTCTCAAAAAAAATCCACGCATGGGCACCATTGCCTGAACGAGAGCGTTCAACAGAGACGTGGATACCCCAATCCTTGCAAACACTGGTGTATGCTCTCAAGTCTTTTTGATAACCATGTTCGCAATTTTTGTCATCGAAGTCTGCACATAGGAAATAACATGTATTGTCCTCAAGTATCGGATATAGTCCAATTACATCGCGTGCAAGTTCGTCTTTTCCTTCAAGGTGGCGGTATATTTGCTCCGATGTCAGTGGTTCGAACTCACGGTTCGGGCACTCTGCACATTTGTGCTGCTTTTTGTCGCACAATCCGAAAGACTACTCATTGTGGCAAACAGGCTGGTAGCCAGACTTGCCAGTTGATGCACTGTACCACCGACGTGCAAAAACATCCATTCTTCCACGGAAAAGGCTGGAGAACAAATCAAGCTTCTCCTGAACTGACAGGCGGTACTTGGCTGATGGAGGATTGTCGTTGGTCTCTTCGCAACCATCGTTTCCTCGCCTCGGCATAGTGCAAACACTGCGTGATTTGCCCTCTGCGCTCGGCTTATCGAAAACGTTCTCATTTGGGAAAGGGATGCCATTCTTTTTGAGGACTTGCTTGAGCACGGCATTCTCTTGCTCAAGGAACTGAATCCGTGCAATGAGATGAATATGGTTGATGTTTTCATCCATCTGACACGTCACTTCTTATTCCCACTCGCAAGGAATTGACCGAGGAGTGAGAAGAAATTTTGGATAGTTTGGCGGTCGGGCACAGGGATGCGGACTGATGTTTGACCGGTAGCCGGGTCTTCATGTACTAGCGTGTCGAGCAGCTGTTTGGTTTGCTCTGGGCTGGAGAGTGTTTGCACCAAGTTGGAGAGGAAGGTGGTTCCTTGATTGATTAGGTCAGTTGGGGAGCTGCTGGGTTTGTCGGGCAAGTCAGAATGGTCAGACAGGTCAGACTCTCCCGACACTTCAGGAAAGAGGCTGGTCTGTGTGCTGGGGGTAAGGTCTTTGCGTGGGGCCTCGGTCTCTTCAGGTGCTTCCATAGGTGTACACGGGAGTACTCCACTACTAGTGTCCTCTTCCACATAGTCGGCAACCAGCGACATAATGCCCTTGAATTTGTCGTCGTTGGCGAAAATGGTGTCTTCTCCGCCATCCAACGCACCCTCGAAGAGGGAAGATTTGAACTTGAGGCGCGCAATCATCTGTTCTTCGAAGCTGTCGGCTGACACTAGATTGATGACCTGTATGTTGCGTTGCTGGCCGATGCGGTAGATGCGGGCAATGCGCTGCTCCAGAACGGCGGGATTCCACGGCAGGTCGAGGTTGACGATGAGCGATGCTGCCTGTAGGTTGAGTCCGGTGCTGCCCGCATCGGTGCTGAGGAAGACGCGGCTGTCGGGCTGGTCGGTGAAATTGTTCACCAAGTCCTTTCGTTTGGCCGAGGGAATGCCGCCATGAAGATATTCAAACCTAATGCCACGTTGCGTTAGCTCTTGTGCTACCAGCCTCGTCATGCGTTCCCATCCACTGAAGACTACCACCTTGCCATTGCCCCCAACGAGATAGCTGTCGAGGATGTTCATCAGCTCGTCAATCTTGGTGTCGTAGCGTGACTGCTGGTCAAGGATGAAGGTGCTGTCGCACACCATACGCATCTGTGACAGCAATAGGAGCAGTCGCTTGCGGTCTTTCTCGCTGAGGAAGTGCATGCGCTTCCATTTCAGCACCAATGCTGCTACACCAGACTTGAACTCCTCGTGCATCTCGCGCTGTTCTTTAGTCATTGGCACGAAGAGGTTTTGGTCCATGCGGCCAGGCAGCTGGAGGTGTACATCACTCTTGCGGCGACGAATCATGATATGTTGAAGCCTCTTCTTAATGGTATTGAGGTTCTGGTAGCCAATGACCTTACCTGTCTCGTCACAAAGGATATGGTCGTTGCGGAACTTGTAGTAAGGCGCGAGCGCGAATTGGTCAGCTAATTCGACGATGGAGTAGAGTTCCTCCAGTTTATTCTCTAACGGTGTGCCCGAAAGCAGCACGGTGTATTGTGAATTGATGTGGCGGGCGGCACGGGCTATCTGTGTGTCCCAGTTTTTCAGCCGCTGCACCTCGTCCATTATAACCATGTCAGTCTCCATACGCCGTAGCACCTTGAGGTCGTTGCAGACAGAGTTGTATGAGACTATTTTGTATGGTTGTGGCATCTTGTACTGCTCGAGGCGACGGGTATGGAGACCTTCGATGACTAGAACTTCGCGATGGGTGAAACGTTCTATCTCGCGTTTCCACTGGTATTTGAGCGATGTGGGGCATACGATGAGGATGTTGTCCACAAAGCCTTCGCGAAGGAGCAACTCAGCGGTACCGATAGCCTGAATGGTCTTGCCGAGCCCCATCTCGTCAGCGATGATGGCGCGACCGGCTTTGGCGGCGAAACGGATACCCTCTTTTTGGTACGGGTAGAGTTGTGTGTCGAGAAGGATGTCGAGTTGTTCGTTGTTGTATTTTTCTTCCACCAGATTACATCGCCTGATGTTTTCGCGACGGTCAACGACAAAGTCGATAGCATCTTGGTAGCACCGAAAATCGGAATCGAAATGGGCAGCGGCTGAAAGGAATTGGTCAAAGATAGGAAAGGCTTCTTCGCGGAGATGGCTGTGGGAGTCGAAATACTGCTTGGCGAGCTGTTCCATCTCCTCCCTATGGTTGCTCCCAATGCGAAGGGAGACCTTGCGTCCATTACGATAGGACAGATAGACAGATGAGTAAGAAGGGGTATTAACTACATGGGGATGACCATTCAGTTTCAGCTTTACGGCTTCGAGGTGCTTGCAAGTGCCTAGCTGGGAGGTCTTAAAATCCATGCACGAACAATAGTTCCACATGCTGTTTTCGGCACGGAATACCACCTTGTACTCCTCTCTGCTTTTGGGATTGGTGACACGGTATTCTCCAGGACAAAGAGTTGCGTCCACGGCCTGAACATTGAGCATCTCACGTTCCGCTGCCTGCCGTCGCAATGTGCGTTGCCATTCTTCAAGGCTCATATTGTCAGGCTTCACCACATTGCTTAGCCTTGCTTCGGGCTTCTTCTTTTCAGTTTGGGATTGTTTTTCTTGAGTCTTCGTAGAGGTCGAGTTCTGCTTCTTTGTCATATCACATCATGCGATTATAATGCCGTAAGGCTATCAGTAGTTCTGCTGGTTGATTTCGAAGTAGGCTTGCGGGTGGTTGCAGACGGGGCAGACCTCGGGGGCTTGGGTGCCGACGACGATGTGGC
>CAMZHP010000237.1 GCA_947306845.1 uncultured Prevotellaceae bacterium | reverse complement strand
GGCCAAAAGGAACGAAAACGGCGGTAGGAATCGGTCAGAACTCAGCCGGTCCGAATAATTCTTTCTGCCTCCTGTTTTGCATGAAAGATAAAATCTAAAACATCTTTTTCAGGCCAATGACGATGTAGCCAGGCAGTCGGCTTTCCACGATGGTTTCAGAATAATCTTTTTCCGCACTGACGCTGATACGCTCAAATCGTTTAGTGTTCAACAGGTTCTTCCCATCGGCGAAGAAAGACCAACGACCTTTCTTGTAACTGGCCTGAACGCCAATATCAAAATAACCAAATCGCCGGGCACCAGACTGGTCATGAATATATGTCATGGGCAGGCTGACATCCCATTTCCCTTTTTTGACAAGAAACGGTCTGACGTATGCCTCGTAAGACATCAAGTTCAACTGTGTGGAGGTGAGTCCCAGCTTGCTTTGCTGGAAACGGAAACGAAAGCCTACCTCACCATTGAGCAACGAAGTCTTGTACTTGCTGGTCAGAGACACATCACCCTCGGCATGGGAATGACGGTTGTTGCTTATCTGCTGACTATAGGCTGTCTGATAAAGACTATTGAACAGCGTCGTTTTCAGCGACAGAACCAAAGGGAACGCGAACCCCTTCTTGATGTTGATGTACGCATGTTGGGAAACTTGATTGCGATTTGATTGCATCAGTGAGGCAATCGTGGTGTTTCCATGGCTCTCGTAACTGAAGAAATACGGATTCTCCGAAAAAGAACATCCGAGTGAAGTAATCCATGTGAAGTCTGACAGAATATTGAAGTAGTGACTGCTGAACGACAAAGTATGTTGCTTGTGCAGAAGGTCACTCCTGCCATCAAGGATGGTCAGCTGCCGATAGTCATTGAGCACTGTCCCATGGGCGAAATAACTGTCATCCCTCTCAAAGCCACTGCTGTAAGACAATGTCAGGGTGTTGATTGAACTCAGTGCCAACTCAATAGAAGCATTGGGTAATATGGCTATCTTATCTGTGGAATGGCTTTGCCTGACATAGACCATGTCACATCCGGCATCTAGGCGAAACAAGCCCTTTTTCTTCTGTATCGAGAGTCCGTAGCCATACAGATGGGTTGTCTCCTCATCCCTTTCAGCGACAGGCAGAAAGGATGATGCAGGGTGAGCCAACCGGGCTTGCTCAGGTTGGGCCGAGTCGTTACGGACTTGGACAAAGTCAATCGCAGACGGAGAAATCGTCATCGCAGAACGGATCAAGTTCCAGGCTGTGCTCATCTTGAACTGCCATGCTTTGGTAAGCCGATGTACCCAGGAAGCGGTCAGATAATGGTCCAGCAAGGTCGTGCGCTGATCTTGGGATGCCGAATAAATCTGCCATTCCTGCATATACAAGAGACTATCGACAGACTCCACGTCAATAGACCGATGACAATTGTTATATACGAGTTGTGAACTGACGGATAGAAGGTCTTGGTTGTTCCAGTTCTTTGCAAAAGCAAGATGACTGCTGAGGTTCCACACATCCGTGTTCTCGTCCCACGAATAGACACCGAGATTGTTCCTGCTTTTCTGAGGCATGGCAGACGCCGTCAACTTCCAGTCTATAGCGGCATTACCCCTCAGCGAGTTTTTTATGTTAAACCCCAAATGATGAAAGCCGTGTCTTGTGTCAGTTGTCCTCCTCATCCTCTCCGCGACATCCCTTCCCAAGTAAGCCCGATTGATGTCATAATTGCCCTTGCTTTGTTCATGGTTGAAGAGATAATAAGCATTCACCTTGACATGCTCATTGGGATTCCAGGCCACGTTCGCAGATGCCACCCCGTTTGTCCGCTGACAGGTGTTGATGCTGTTGCTGATGTATGACACAGGCGAAAGACCGTTGTCAATCGTCTTGTCGGCACCGACGAAAGCCTGCGCATAGTCTTTCACCCCACCCAGCAGCTTGATGTAGTCTTCCAAGGTCATCATTTCCTCACCGGTATTGAACACCTTGGCATTGGCACCCCACATCACCTTGTCTCCAAAGGAGAAGAGGTTGACCGCAACCCTGTACTTGTCACGATAACCTCCAAGCAGTTCCGCATTTCCTGTAACGTTACCGGAATGCAACGAGTCGATGGTCACATTCAGGGCGGTTGACTTACGGGTTTTGAAGCCTTCCAAAAAGGAGTACTCGCTATAATTCTTCCGCAACTGAATCTTATCGACATAGTCAGAGGGAAGATTGTTGGCAATCTGCTCGTCATGGTCTCCGAAAAAGTCCTGCCCGTTGACGAGAATCTTTTTCACTGCTTCCCCATTCGCAGTTACTCTCCCCTTGTCGTCTACATCCATTCCGGGTAGTTTCTTCAGAATATCCTTCAGCACTTTTTCAGAACCGTCCATATAGTTCTGGAAGTGATAGTCAATCGTGTCGCCGCGAACCTTGATGCCAGACATGCGTCCTTTCACAACGACGTTCTTCAGCATCATTTCGTCAGGCTGCATGGTGATGCATACACCGTCATGGGTGGATGAAACCTCGACTTCAGCTGCCTTGTAACCCAGACACGACACCTTCAGCAGCAAGCGGTCAAAGACCAGGGCATCCAGCGAGAACATTCCCGCTTCGTCGGTGACGGCAAAGCCGAGCAGCATGCTGTCGGGCAGCGCATATGCCATGACATTGGCATAGGCGATGCAACTGTCTGTCTGCGCATCTTTCACGACACCCTTTACAGGCTTGCCGCTTGCTGCTGCGGAAGTGACGGCTATACACAGCCACGCGGAGACAAGGTGAACAAATCTCATAAATGCCGTTACCTGTCGAGCATCTGCTTTCTCAATTCCTCAAAGCGTTTGGCCGACACTTTCTTTCCACGTTTCACTTTCGCTATCTCCGAACCGGAGTTGGTATCGATAGCCATGCAGCGATAAACGTACTTCTCGTCCTCCAAATCCAATATAAGCCCGGGCAAGCCCGCATACACATCGGGACCCTCGCTTACGGGTATTTCCGGGCAGAACCATGCCGTAACGACATCATGCAGTGTGGCCCGATAGCATTTCAGTCCCATGATCTCCTTGCTGTCCGAAGAGACTTTCCAGTCATAGCGAGGAACTGGCGACTCCACAATATAAGTCACAGCCAACAGGTCCTTCGCCTCCACCATCGTCTTGTTGGTCATATCCTTGTAAACGGCGCGGTCTTCCTCGCTGTAATCTCCACTGACAAGAACTATCTTAGGGCCGTTGTCATCACTCAGTTCTTCTTCAGGCTCCATACGGACATAGGAAGATTGCCTGTCCTTGATGACCAGGCAGAAGGAATCTTCTTTTTCTGCCGTCATACCGGCAAACAAATCTTTGTGCCCTTGATTTTCACTGTTGCTCAAGATCTTCTCAATCTGTCTCTTCCGCTGCTTTGAATATACGGAATACTTCACTTCGATGCTCTGTGCAAGACACAGCATCGGAAAGACCGACAAAAAAAGCATCAAAATCTTTCTCATACAAATAAGTTTCATGTTCAATCGGGTGCAAAGATAGGCCGATTATGGCATGCCATCGAAAAATAATTATTACTGAATTATTACTGTTTCATATCTTTAGAATACATTCAGATTGGAATCTGAATATATTGAGTAAATTTGCGGCATGGAAAGAAGAATCAAATTTATCCACTGCCTGACCATCTGCGTCATCATTGCCTATTGCATCGTACAAGGCTATTGGCTGTATAACCGCTACCTGCTATCGTTAGAAGAGTACGAAAGTGAAGTTTATACAACCGTTTCTGCCTGTGTGGATGAAGACATTGCTGAGAGAAAGGCGTTGCCTCTGCCAAAGAGAGTATACGGCAATCACCTCAGAAGAATAGACAACCAAAAAGAAAACAAAGGCTCCACTTGGGCGTATGATGTTTATGTTCTCGACACGTTGAAACACTCTGTCTCCATTCCAAAAGATATGGATGCCTCGACATACCTCTTGGACTACATAACCAATCATCAGAGAAATAAATCACCTGAAAGTGATGACGGCATAGAAATCTTCGAATTTACGTGCGACAACATGGACGATTCCATAACCACTCACTTTGTGGATGCACTTGACCGTTTCATTGCCGACCATAAGCATCCTTTCCAGACGGATCGAATCGACAGCATGCTGCGTTCAAAGGGGATTACGGCGCAAAGCATCACTACCATGGAGACTGACACAATGGTGTGGAAATCATCGATGCATCCCCACACTTCTGTCTGGCGACCTGTGATGACGGTCTCTTTCCCCTACAACATCTTTGAGAGACAACAGGTGGTGGTGAAAGTGGCCATTGAAACGTCGTCTGTCATCAGACGAATGGCAAATACGCTGTTGATTGCCCTTCTGCTCTCATTTGTACTCATCTTCTGCCTTGCCTACCAGATCTTGACCATCCGCAAGCAGCGGCACATAGAGGCCATCCGGCAGGAGTTCCTTCACACGATGATTCATGAACTGAAGCGGCCCATATCGACGCTGAAGATGTGTGTGTCTTTTATGGGCAACGAACGGATGATGCAGGACAGGGAGAGCAAGCAGAAAATACTGAGCTGCTCCCATAACGAGTTGGACAACCTGACATCTTATTTCTCGAAACTGCGTGACATCACATTCTGCGATTCCACCGAGATACCGCTGGTCAAATCGCGGTTCCAGTTGCGCGGACTGATAGAGGAATGTTTCAGCAAGCAGAATATCCCGTCGGACAAGGAGGTGAAGATGGAGATTGTGGCCAAGGACGATTTGGAGATACGGGCCGACCATATGCACTTGTCCAACATAGTCTGCAACCTGCTGGAGAATGCCATCAAATATTCTGAAAAGACGGTGACGGTCAGGATTGACTACATGATGCGTGAGGACGGACAGTTGCAAATCACCGTGGCCGATGATGGCATCGGCATCGCAAAGGCCGACCTACGATATGTGTTTGACAAGTTTTACCGAGGCGATACGGCAAAAGACAAGGCCATCCCCGGCATCGGCCTTGGACTGAGTTACGTGAAGTTGCTGGTGGAGGCACACGGTGGCAGAATCAGCCTTGACAGTGTTGAGGGTGAAGGTTCCACGTTCACGATTTTAATACCACAAACAGATGGAAAGGATTAAGGTTTTGCTTGTTGACGATGACCGTCAGAATTCCGAGTTGCTGCAAAAGTTCCTGGAGGTGGAGGGCTATGAGGTCGTCTATGCCGAGAATGGGCGTGCGGGATGGGAGATGTACGTTGCCTGCCGTCCCGATCTGGTGCTACTCGATGTCAACATGCCCGTTATAGACGGATTCGGGCTGGCCCGGATGATTCGTGAACAAGACCGTGACGTCCTCATCTTCTTCCTCACCGACCGAACGGAAAAGTCAGACCGGCTGAAGGGATTCGACTTGAAAGGCAATGACTACATCCCCAAGCCGTTCTATCCTGAAGAGTTGATTGCCAAGATGAGAGAGCGTTTCGAACATCGCCGGCCAGCGTCACCATCACGCATGATTATCGGCCAGACCATCTTCGACAGTAACCTCTCCACGATTGAACATGCGGGGACAG
>CAMZHP010000236.1 GCA_947306845.1 uncultured Prevotellaceae bacterium | reverse complement strand
AAAACAACATTTATAAATCCAAAACACCCTCTTTCATTTTTTTTAAAAAAGACTTGCGTATTTCAAAAAAACTGTTTAACTTTGTAAAATCTTAGTGAAGATGCCCCAAAAGGGGGGAATCACTTACTTAGCACAGCATGAAAGATCGAATCAGAACAATCATGGAGTCATTGAATATGACCCAGCAGACCTTTTCTAAGTTCCTTGGAATTTCATCTGCGTCATTGAGCAGCATTTTTACCGGAAGGACAAAGCCTACTCATGTAATCATGGATGCCATCCACAAGAAACTGCCTCGCATCAATATGATGTGGGTACTCTATGGAGAGGGTGATATGTATGTGGATTCGTCTGAGAAAACCACAGTCGCTGAGCGTGTTGCCTCCCCTACCGGAAAGTTGGAGCTGGCTTTCGAAGAAGAGGCTCCTACATCAGGTAAAACCATCGGTCAGAGAGGCCGGCAGACAGCATCTGGGGCAGAACAAGCTGCGAGAGAGATAAAAAATGTTGACAAGCCGAGAAGGCACATCACAGAGATAAAGGTGTATTATGACGATTTGACCTATGAGTCATTCGTCCCAGAGAAAAGTAAATAACACATATTCTATTAATATACATTTCCAATCAATCAATTATTTTTATTGGGCGTAGGCTTTGAGATATAGCCTCTTACGTCGATGTTTTCAACAACGGATAACATTTCTTCGGATTACGGGCATCACTTGGTGTGAATGCCCGTAGTTTTTTTCTCTTTTGTTTTGCTTTTCGCCCGCCTTGCACTAACTTTGCAGTGACAACGCAGGGACACAGATTCTTTTTGTTCTCCTGTGCGTCATTGCCACTCTATGTTGATAATATATATGTATAGCTGATGAAAAAATATGTTTTAGATTTAAAGGTGGTGAGCTGTGAGCGCTTGGGCGATAGATATGCGCTGCTGCGGCTCACAGCCGATGACTGTCTGCCAGAGATGCTGCCAGGACAGTTCGCCGAACTCAGGGTAGATGGCTCGCCAGGCACTTTCCTGCGGCGACCCATTTCCATCCATTACCTCGACAGAGCACTCAATGAGGTCTGGTTTTTGGTCGCTATGGTGGGAGAGGGAACTTTCCAATTAGGAAGCCTGCGAAGGGGTGATTTTCTTAACTGCATCATACCCCTGGGCAATGGTTTTTCTCTTCCTGATTCTCCCCAGGAGCGTGTGCTGCTCATCGGAGGAGGTGTGGGGGTAGCCCCCCTTCTTTTCTTGGGTGCCCAACTGCGCCAGATGGGGTGCGAACCAACCTTCCTGTTGGGTGCCAGGAAGGCTTCTGACTTGGTGGAACTTGATCTTTTCAAGTCGCACGGACGTGTCATGCTCACCACACAGGACGGGTCAGTGGGCGAAAAAGGTTTTGTTACACAGCACTCGGTTCTCACAGAGGAGAGGTTCGACCGCATCTGCACCTGTGGTCCCAAACCCATGATGATGGCCGTTGCCAGGATGGCAGCAGCCCGGGGAATCAACTGCGAGGTATCCCTAGAAAACATGATGGCCTGTGGCTTGGGCGCATGTCTCTGCTGTGTGGAACCCACCAAAAAGGGTAATGTCTGTGTGTGTAAAGAAGGTCCTGTGTTAAATATTAATCAATTGCTATGGCCCATCTGAATGTAAAAATAAATGATTTAGTCCTGAAGAATCCGGTGATGACAGCTTCAGGAACTTTCGGCTATGGTCTTGAGTTTGCCGATTTCATCGACCTGAGCGACCTTGGCGGCATCATCGTCAAGGGCACCACTCTGCATCCTCGTGAGGGAAATGATTATCCCAGAATGGCTGAGACGGCGATGGGGATGCTCAACTGCGTGGGGCTGCAGAACAAGGGCGTCGATTATTTTTGTTCCCATATCTACCCCCAGGTGTGCGGGTTGGACACGCACGTCATTGTCAATGTGAGCGGTTCGTCTCCTGAGGACTATGCAGAGTGTGCTTCCCGCATAGACGCGCTGGAACGTATTCCGGCCATCGAACTCAATATCTCCTGCCCCAACGTGCGCCAGGGAGGCATGGCCTTCGGCGTGACGACGGCAGGGGCAGCCTCTGTCGTCAGGGCGGTGCGTGCGCGCTATCATAAGACACTCATTGTGAAACTCTCGCCCAATGTCACGGATATCGCGGACATTGCCAGGGCATGCGAGGCGGAGGGAGCGGACAGCGTGTCGCTCATCAACACCCTCATGGGAATGGCGGTGGACATTGAGCGGCGCCGTCCCGTGCTCAGCATAGGCACAGGAGGCCTCAGCGGCCCTGCTGTGAAGCCTGTAGCGCTGCGCATGGTATGGCAGGTCGCAAAGGCTGTCAAAATCCCTGTGGTGGGCTTGGGAGGCATCTCCTCTGCCACCGATGCCATCGAGTTCCTCATGGTGGGCGCGACGGCTGTCGAAGTGGGAACGGCGAATTTCCTCGACCCGACCATTACGGTGAAGATCCGTAATGGCATCAATGACTGGCTCGACAGTCATGGCATTAAGGATGTGAACGACATCATCGGGGTCATTAAATAAGGTGGAAAGCTGGGACTTCCTGCTTCTTTCCGCTCTTCTGAGTGCCTTGAAAAATTTGAGGGCGGCCAATCGCCGCCCTCAACCAACACAAAAACTAAACTAGACTTAACTAAACTAATGGGGATTTTCGCAAACCCCTATTAATCGCTTGCAAACTTATTAAAATAATTTGTATTATACTTTCGTTTTGTTATAAAATCTATTGATTTTTGGGAATATTAACAAATTTGTCTCCAAAAAAGTTTCACTTTTCAAAGCCTGACAGTTCTGGACATCAGCAGATGGTCAAGCATCACCATCGCTGCCATGGCCTCTACGATGGGGACGGCACGGGGAATCACGCAGGGATCGTGGCGTCCGTGTGCTTTGAAGGTGGTGGCCTGACCGTCCATGTCGATGGTGGTCTGCTCCTGGAGAATGGTGGCCACGGGTTTGAATGCCACCCGGAAATAGATGTCCTCCCCATTGCTCACACCGCCCTGGATGCCGCCGCTGTGGTTGGTGGCCGTACCAACCCCGCCTTCCTTGTTGACAAACACGTCGTTGAGCTCGCTCCCTCTCCGTGAGGCACAGGCGAAGCCTTCTCCATACTCGAAGCCTTTCACAGCATTGATGCTGAGCATGGCGCTGCCGAGGGCCGCATGGAGCTTGCCGAACTCCGGCTCGCCGACTCCGGCGGGACAACCCGTCACCACGCAGGTGATGACGCCACCGATCGTGTCACCATCGCTTTTCACCTGACGGATGAGGGCTGCCATCTCCTCGGCCTTCTCCGCATCCGGACATCTCACGGCATTGTCCTCTGTGTGTCGCAGGTCGTATCGCCTGTAGTCATTGTCAAGGGCGATGCCGCCAACCTGAGAGGTGAACGCATGAACATGGATGCCCATCTGTTGGAGTGCCAATTTTGCGAATGCCCCACCTACACATCTGCTAATGGTTATTCGCGCCGATGTACGGCCACCTCCGCGATGGTCGCGTATGCCGTATTTCTGTTGGTAGGTATAGTCTGCATGCGAGGGTCTGAACAGTCCTCTGAGGCTCTCATAGTCCTGTGAGTGGTGGTTGGTGTTGCGCACCAGGAAGCCGATGGGCGCTCCGGTGGTCTTGCCTTCGAAGATGCCACTGAGCAGTTCCACATGGTCTGCCTCGTTGCGTGATGTGGTCAGGTCGCTCTGTCCTGGGCGCCGTCTGTCGAGCTCGGCTTGGATGAATCGGAGGTCAGCATCGATGCCGGCAGGCATGCCGTCAATCACGCCGCCTACCGCCTCGCCGTGGCTCTCGCCGAATGTCGTGAGGGTGAATAGATGTCCGAAGGTGTTCCTCATATTCCGTAGCCGTTTTAACAGTTGCCGCAACCGCCTCCGCCGCAACCTCCGCAGTCGCCGCAGCTACCGCCTCCGCATCCCCCGCATCCTTCGCCACTGAGCATCTTGGCGAGCTGTTCCATCTCCTTGGCCGTGGCGGGTCTGTTTTCCAGTATCTCGCCCTTGAAGTTGAGGTCGAGTCCGGCATAGGGATGGTTGAGGTCGACGGTCACCTTATCGGCGGTAATCTCCAGCACGCGGGCGTTGAAACGGTTGCCGTCGGCGTTCATCAGGGGGATGATGGCGTCCACATAGATGAGTTTCTCATCAAACTTTCCGTCGGGCATGAAGATCTTCTTGTCGAGATCGACAATGTGTTCCTCGTCGTATTCGCCGTAGGCATCTTCCTTGGCGATGACGAAGTCAAAGGTTTCTCCTCGGCCGAGTTTGGCAAGTTCTTCGTCAAACTTGGGAAGGGTCATCCCCATTCCGCTGATGAACCAGAAGGGTTTTCCCTCCTCGGTCTTCTCCAATAGCATCCGCTCGCCTTCCACTTCAGCGAACAGACTATACGACAGTACGATGTAATTGTTGTTGTCCATGATCAATAGTTGGTTCAATAATTCCGCAAAGGTAGTGAAAAAAACTCTAAAGCAGAAGACAATGCAGAATGAATGTGATTATTCCTCCAAAGTTTCCGCCACCTCTTCCAGCAAACTGATGATGGGAAGATGCTGGGGGCATGCACCCTCGCACTGTCCGCATTGTATGCAGGCGGAGGCTTTCTCGCCACCGGGGCGCCATTTGTATTCATTGCGGGCCTCTGTCAGATTGCCATACATTTTGTAAACGTTCATCACTGCGAAGATCTCTGGGATGTGAATGTCCATAGGACAGCCTGGCGTGCAGTAGTGGCATGCGGTGCAGGCGATGCCGTCAAACTCAGACAATGCCTTGCAGGCTGCCTGCAACACTTTCTGCTCTTCCTCATTGAGAGGTTGCATTTGGCGCATAAACGACAGGTTGTCCTCCATCTGCTCCATGTTCGACATGCCACTGAGCACCATCATCACGTTGGGCAGTGATGCGGTGAAACGGATGGCCCATGAGGCATAAGACGCATCGGGATTGGCCTGATGCAGGATTTCCTTTACCTGTTGGGGTGGGTCTGCCAGTTTTCCGCCCTTCACAGGCTCCATCACGATGACGGGCTTCCCATGTCGGGTGGCCACCTCATAGCACTGGCGAG
This sequence comes from uncultured Prevotellaceae bacterium, assembly GCA_947306845.1. The sequence goes on along the minus strand of CAMZHP010000236.1, from coordinate 448 downwards.
AGGCAATCAGGGGATCCTCCCAGTCGGAGTAGTTGATTTGTAGTTGCACAAACTCAGTGTCAGGATGCTCGGTGAGCAGTTCGTCGAGATGCTCAGGAGTAGAGTGGAAGGAGAATCCATAATGACGGATCAGGCCTTCCTCCTTCAGTTTCCTCATGTACTCCCAGATGCCAAATTGGCTGAACCTCTCCTTGTTCCCAGAATCGATGCCGTGGAGCAGATAGAAGTCGAAATAGCCTGCTCCTGTTCGCTCAAGACTCACTTTGATCTCGTTCTTGGCCTCCTCTTCAGTCTTGCAGGCAAACTCAGAGGCATTGAGCTTGTCGGCCAGATAATAACTCTCACGGGGATAACGGTCGCAGAGCACCGCCTTGGTGGCAGCTTCCGAACCCTCATAAACGTATGCAGTGTCAAAATACTTGCCACCAGCCTCAATGAAGGCATCCAC
>CAMZHP010000235.1 GCA_947306845.1 uncultured Prevotellaceae bacterium | reverse complement strand
ATTAGATTTAAGGTTAACAAAGGTTGGAGTACGGCGGTACTCCTTTTTTTGTGCCTCTAGTGAATCTAGCAAATCTAGAGGATCTAGAATATCTAGAGGATCTAGATTATCTAGAGAATCTAGAAAATCTATGGATAGTAAAGAATTGAAAAACGCAATTCTGCGTTAGAGGTTATATCGTAGAATAGTATTGGAAGTCATTATACACCTTGTTGAGGAATTTCTCCGCATCGGTTTCCTTGGCCCGTATGCCCAGCACGTTCTCCACTTTCTGTGCGAGTTGGTTCATGAGCGGTCCGCGTCGCTGGGTGTTGTCGGAGTAGAGGAGGTGCTCGATGGCCTCAATCTGCCGCACGGAGAGGTGGGTGGCTTCGGGGTAGGAGGGGGCATAGTCCTGGTCGGCGAAAATGAAGGATCTCAGGATAAAAGGTTTCTGGTTTTTTGATAGTTTGACGACGGTCGTGCCCGCAGCGAGGTCGCCCAGCCGCTGGCTGTTTTTCGAGAAGACGATGAAGATGAGTCCGACGAACATACAACCGAAGTCAACCAAATATAGGATCCACCTGAGGAAAAGAGCCATTTTTGAGGGTTTCGACCCGTCGAGGCATATCACCTGTATGCCCATGAGGCTCTTGCCGATGGTCTGCCCGTCGATGAATATCTCCATGAGCAAGGGGTAACTCAGGACGATGAGCACTGAGAGGTATATGAGCACTTCGCCGAAGGTATCGAAAGAGGATGCGATGCCTGCTGTCAATCCAACAAAAAAGGTGGAGGCGATGGTGAGGAAGATGGCATCGATAACCCATGCAAAGAACCGCAGCACGACAGAAGCCGCCGTCTGCTCAATGCGTACATATTGTCCGGTGATGATGTTGGTTTTTGCCATGTGGGTCTTCTTGAATTGATGTTGTGATTTTTCCTCTGTTGATGTTTGCAAAATTAAGGATAGTTTTTTACTTTTGCAAGTCAATAGCACAAAAAAAGATAATCATGCAGGAGGCAGTCTTTATCCGTCAGAACTTGGAGAAGTGGCAGGGCATGGAGAGGATGGCGGGCGATTCGGTGTTTACCACGCCCGATGAACTTGTCCAGGCCTACAATGAGCTCACCTCCGACCTTGCCTTCGCACAGACGCAGTATCCTGCATCGCCGGTGACCGCCTATCTCAATGACCTTGCTCTCTCGCTGCACCGCGACCTCTACCGCCACAAGCATACCCCTTGGTCGAGGATTGTCAGGTTTTGGACACACGACATTCCCCTGAGTGTCTATGATGCGCGCTACTGCCTGCTCATCTCACTGGCGATCTTCGTGGTATTCTCCATCATCGGCATGCTGTCCACTTTTGGCGATCCAGACTTCCCCCGTGCCATTTTGGGAGACAATTATGTGGACATGACCCTGAGAAACATCGACGAGGGCCATCCCATGGCCGTCTATGCAAATGGAGGTCAGGTGTCTTCTTTCTTAGGCATTACGTTCAACAATATCATGGTGTCGTTCATCACTTACGTGATGGGAGTATTCACCAGTTTTGGCACCGGCTATTACCTGATGAACAACGGCATCATGGTGGGGGCATTCATCACCTTCTTCATCGTGCGCGGCTTGTTTGTTGAGTCGATACTTGCCATCATGCTCCATGGCACGCTCGAACTATCAGCCATCGTCATTGCGGGCGGTGCAGGCATCATGCTGGGCAACGGCTGGCTCTTCCCCGGCACATACGGCCGTGTGCAGTCGTTCCTCCGCGCTGCCCAGCGCAGTGTCCGTGTGCTCATCTCCACAACCCCCATCTTCATCGTGGCGGCGTTTATCGAAGGGTTCTTCACCCGCTATACCAACATCGGCGATGGCCTGCGTCTGCTGGTCATCTGCGCCTCTGCACTGTTTATCATATTCTATTACATACTTTTGCCCATCAAACGCCACCGTGAAACGACCGCAGGAAAATAAGATACTGCTTTATGAGGACCGCTCGAGGGCACAGTGCATCGAGGCTGTCTTCGACTTCATGCGTGCCAACCGGCGTATTTGGTTCCGGTCGGCTTTCACCTTGCTCATGCCTGTCTGCATGGTGCTGGGCTTTTCAGTGCTGTCTCTTTCCTCTGATGATCGGCCCTCAGGTGCCACCATCATAGAATGGCTGTTTGTCTGGGGACCGGGTTTTGACTTGTTCTTCAAGGTGATGGTGGTCGTCGGCACATGGATGACATTTGTGCTTGTCTATTCGCTGCTGGAGGCTTATGATGAGCATGGCTCTGCCCTCGATGCCTTCACGCAGCGGCAGATGCTGCCTTATTATCTGCGAAAGGCAAAGGTATCTTGGTGGCTTGCCATCCTGCTTGCTGGTGCATCTTATTTCGTGTTGGGTTCCAGCAATATATGGCCCTCGCTCCTGCTTTTGATTGTGCTCGTGCCGTTGGCGCTGTTGCCCTCCGTAGTCATCATTGAGAGGTTGGGAGTCTTCTCTGCTTTTGCCAAGTCACTGAGACTGGGTTTCCAAGCGTGGTTTCAGTTGTTCTTCACCATCGGGCTTACCCTGCTGTTCGGTTTTCTCATGACCCTTGTCATTGCGCTGCCCTCATTGGTGATGAGCGGGTGGTTCAGTTCGTTGGCCTACGGCTTGTCAAGCAACAACGGCCTTACTCTGCTTGTAGCCTACGGGTTCACCTCGTTGGTTTATCTGGGACTGTACTTGATGGTGTCGATGATGCTCATGTCATGTGCCTACGAATACGGTACGGTGTCGGAACGGATCGATGATGCGTCGCTGGAGAGTGAGATAGAACATTTTGAAGACCTGTAACCGATGTAGCCATGGCAGCAGCACTCAACCATATCATGCAAGATGACTCCTTGGCGGCACGCCTGTTTGCGGGTCACGACTACAAGCGGTCACTTGTCGGCGACTCTCTTGTAGAACCGGACGACATCATGCGGATACAGGTGCCTCCTGAGACAGAGAACATCGGCTTTTTTGATGCTTTGGCCCATTTCTTCGCATCCGTTCCATGGATTGTCTATGCCGTTATCGGGGTTATTCTGTTGGCATTGCTGGCATGGTGGCTCATCAGCAACGGATTCTTCGGTGATGGTTTCGGCCACACTGGCAGGGTGGAGTCTGCCGATGGCGAAGATATCTACGACATCGACTATGAGAAGGAGATGAAAAGTGCCATGCACGCCGGAGATTACTCCACGATGGTGAGGCTCATCTATCTCCGCACCTTGCGCACGCTCGATGAGGAGGGGCGCATCGTTTGGCGCATCTACAAAACCCCTACGGAGTATGCCGCCGAACTGCGTCAGCCCGCTTTTGCCACGATGACGAGGCATTTCCTGCGTGTGCGCTACGGTCGGTTTGGCGCCTCTGAGGCTCTCTGCGAGGAGATGCGTGCCCTGCAGGCTGAGGTGGAGAAAGGAGGTGAGGCATGAAGCGCAAGGTGATGATGGGTTTGTTTGCCGTTGCGCTTTTGGCGCTGCTCTGGCTCATCTTCCCTCATGGAGAGCGGAATTTTATCTGGAATCCAGACACCTTGTTCCTCCATGAAGATGACGAGCCTTTTGGCTGCGAGTTGTTCGACAAGATGGCAGAGGCCACCCTGCCCAATGGCTATTCCTTTTATCAGGGCAGCCTCGACGACCTGCTGAGTTCAAAGGAGAGACGCTCACTGTTGCTGGTATGCGGGGAGGTATCATGGGATGAGTATGCTGCCATACGGATAGATAGTTTCATCCGGCGGGGCAACAATCTGATGCTGGTTTGCAACGAATGTTATGGGGTTGGCGATTATGCTTGGGGAGGCGACCGCAGAACCAAGGATTTTTTCAAGAAAGATGACTTGAGAGAGGTGTTGAAAGGACATCAGGCTCCCGACACGCTGTATTGCACCAATGGCGACAGGATTCCTGTGCCCCGTCCCCTGCTCACCTCCTTCTTCGGCACCAAATCAAAGGCAACGTATACCAGTTCGATCGGACCGGTGCTCAGCAAGCCGGCGCTGGTGAAGCGCAAGGCCAAAGAGATGGGAGCTGTCAGTTTTACCTATAACGGTGACACCGTGACGGTGCCCGATCCTTATGAGACAGACAGTTCCTTGGTGTTGGATTATCGCAGCAAAGAAGATTTTGAGGATGCCATCCGTTCGGCAAGGGAATCTTTGGAAGTATACATACATAATGATGTGAGCAATGAATATGTGTCCTTGACCGTCAATGTGGGCAAGGGAAAGGTGTTTTTGCTGACAAGTCCTCTGCTGTTCACCAACTATGGGGTGCTCGACACCCATATCTCCAAGTTCGTGGGATGGCAGTTGTCTCAGATAGCCGACCGCCCCGTGGTGAGGTTCTCCCATGTCTTGGTCAACCAGCATTTCAGCCATAGCAACGACCCGTCGGGCATCTCTTCCTCACCGCTCTACTACATGCTTGACCGTCCGCCGCTCAGGTGGGCCATCTATACGCTGCTCGCCGCCATCGTGCTCTTCATGCTGTTCACGGCACGCCGCCGGCAGCGTCGCATCCCCGTGATTGACACGCCTCAGAACCGCAACCTGAGTTTCGTGCAGTTGTTGGGCACCATTTACTACCGCCGTCATGACAATGCCGACCTGCTGCGCAAGAAATACACCTATTTCCGTGAGGAACTGCGCCGCACTATGTTGCTTGATATCGACGACACTTCCGCAGATGCCTCACATCAGGCTCGGCTTGCCCAGAAGACAGGCATGGAGGAAGCGCGCATTGCCGAGACACTCGGCATGGTGCGCCGGCTCACTGCCGAACGTGAATATTTGTCCGATCGGCAGTTGCAGGAATGTATCGACCGGATGAACGAGATCATAAAGAAACTATAAATGAAAAGACACTACTCTTGCAGATCATGGGCTTTTACTGACGATGAGCAATCAGCTCTATTGTCTGAACTCCTAATCTCCTGAACTCCTAAACTCCCAAAAAATGAGAGAAAGCAAAACTTGAATAAAAATAGAATCATCACTAAATAAGACTATATGGAAGAAATCAACAAACGCCTCGACTTGGAAGCGTTCAGCTCAAGAATGATGTTGGTACGCCAGCAAATCGGTTCTGTGGTGGTAGGTCAGGACCAGACAGTCGACCTGCTGCTCACCTCGGTGCTGGCCGACGGCCATGTGTTGCTTGAGGGTGTGCCCGGTGTGGCCAAGACCCTTCTGGCACGCCTTCTGGCACGCTTGGTGGATGCCCGTTTCAACCGTTTGCAGTTCACCCCCGACCTTATGCCCAGCGATGTGCTGGGAACATCTGTGTTCAACATGAAAGAGTCTGCTTTTGAGTTTCATAAAGGCCCTGTTTTTGCAGATATCGTTCTGGTGGATGAGATCAACCGCGCCCCTGCCAAGACACAGGCCGCCCTCTTCGAGGTGATGGAGGAGCGGCAGGCGACGGTCGACGGCACCACCTATCCCATGGGTGACCTGTTCACCGTGGTCGCCACACAGAACCCTGTGGAACAGGAGGGCACCTACAAACTGCCAGAGGCACAGCTCGACCGTTTCCTCATGAAGGTGACGGTGG
>CAMZHP010000234.1 GCA_947306845.1 uncultured Prevotellaceae bacterium | reverse complement strand
GAGAACATCAACGGCAACTGGGGTGCCAACGGAGGCGTGACATTCAACATCGCCCTCGACACCCTCAACAGATGGGATGTCAGCGGATCGGTCAACGGCAACTACCGCCACCAGATCGGATATGTCAACCTTAACAGGACGGCCATTCCTGACCGCAATGTCACCCACACGTTCAACTTGTCACCATCTGCTTCTCTCAGCTTCCGCAACAGTTGGCTCAACTTCTCCCTCAACGGAAATGCCACTTACGCCCATACGGAGAACAAACTGCAAGCATCGCGCAACCTCTCCACATGGAACTTCTCCTACGGAGGAAATACTCGGATTACCTTCCCATGGGGAACCAACCTCTCCACCGACTTCCATATGTTCAGCAAGAGGGGATACAGCGACCAAACACTCAATACCAATGAGTTCATCTGGAACGCACAACTCTCTCAAAGTTTCCTCAAGGGAAAGAAACTCACCGTCATGTTGCAGTGGTATGACATCCTCAACAAACAGACCAACTTCTCGCGCACGGTGAGTGCCAACGGATGGACCGACCGCGAGGTGAACGCCATCACCTCCTATGCCATGATCCATGTCAGCTACCGCATCAATACCTTCAGGGGCAGACAAGGAGGACGTGGCGGCTTTGGACCGGGTGACGGACCAGGCCGCGGCAATTGGGGCGGTGGTGACCGACCCCGTGGCGGTGATCGACCCCGTGGTGGTGGCGGCGGCTTCGGTGGCGGCTTCGGCGGCGGAAGACCCGGAGGAGGTTTTTAGTTCATAGTTCATAGTTTTAGGGTTATACCCAGAAAAAATATAGAGACGCAGAGGTATAGAGTTTTTCCTCTGCGTCTCTGTGTTGATGTGAATTCTCCTGCTGATCATTTGCTCTCTGTATCTCTGTATCTGTGTGTTGAGATGATTATTTGCATTCTGCGTCTCAGTGTCTCGGTGTTGATAATGTTTGGAAAAGGTTGAATAAAATTTGGCTTTTCCCTCGGTAAATCGTATCTTTGCAAATAAAAACTTAACATGATATGGAACAGACACTTTTGATTTATAATACGCTCACCAGGAGGAAAGAGCCGTTCAAACCCCTTCATGCCCCCAATGTGGGGATGTATGTATGTGGTCCGACCGTCTATGGTGACCCACATCTGGGGCATGCACGGCCTGCCATCACCTTTGATGTCGTGTTCCGCTACCTGCGCCATCTGGGCTATAAGGTGCGCTATGTACGCAATATCACTGATGTGGGACATCTTGAGCATGATGCCGACGAGGGGGATGATAAGATAGCCAAGAAAGCGCGTCTGGAGCAACTGGAGCCGATGGAGGTAGCACAATATTATACCAACCGTTACCATCAGGCCATGGAGGCGCTCAACGTGCTGCCTCCCAGCATCGAGCCACATGCCACAGGGCATATCATCGAGCAGCAGCAACTGGTGAGGGAGATTCTCGCCAATGGCTTTGCCTATGAGAGCAACGGCAGTATCTATTTCGATGTCGCCAAATATAACGAGCGCTATGGCTATGGTATCCTTTCGGGGCGCAACCTCGACAATGTCATCAATGCCAGCCGTGAGCTCGACGGAGTAGGGGAGAAGCACAACCAGGCTGACTTCGCCTTGTGGAAGAAAGCACAGCCTGAGCATATCATGCGATGGCCCAGCGAGTGGAGTGATGGATTCCCGGGATGGCACTGCGAATGTACAGCCATGGGGCGCAAATACCTAGGAGCTCATTTTGATATCCACGGGGGAGGCATGGACCTCATTTTCCCGCACCATGAGTGCGAGATTGCACAGGCCGTGGCAAGTCAGGGCGAACAGATGGTGACCTATTGGATGCACAACAACATGATCACCATCAACGGACAGAAAATGGGCAAGAGCCTCGGCAACTTCATCACCCTCGAGCAGTTCTTCACCGGCGATAGCCCGACGCTCACACAGGCTTTCTCGCCCATGACCATCCGTTTCTTCATCCTCTCGGCACACTACCGGGGGACGGTGGATTTCTCCAACGAAGCACTGAAAGCCAGTGAGAAGGGACTGGAGCGGCTCATCGATGGCATCGCTGACCTCGGACGCGTCACCACGGCAAAGGAGTCAGATGCTGCAACTCATCAGTTGGTGACGAATTTGCGCCAGAAGTGCTATGATGCCATGAACGATGACTTCCAAACACCGGTGGTCATCAGTCTCCTTTTTGAGGCTTGCCATCAGGTGAACATCCTGCTCGACCACAAGGCTTCCATCAGCAGTGCCGACCTCGAAGAACTCTCACAGACCATGCACCTCTTCGCCTTCGACCTTCTGGGACTCAGACCCGAGAAAGGTAATTCCGGCAATGCCCGTGAGGAGGCCTTCAGCAAGGTGGTTGACATGGTGCTCGACCTGCGTGCCAAGGCTAAGGCTGCCAAGGATTGGGCTACCAGCGACCAGATACGTGATGCGCTCAGTGCAGCGGGTTTCGAGGTGAAGGACACCAAGGATGGTGTGACCTGGAAACTCAACAAATAGCAATCACATCAAAGACGATGTCATGAAGAATAAGAGAAAATGCCCATCCTGCGGGCGACAGATATACCAGTATGCCCAAATCTGCCCCTACTGCAAGGGGGAGACTCGCTTTGCCTCCATTGACGAGGATATGCCGCCGGAGGAGATTTATGAAGAACCCGCTGAGATGACATCCGATGACGCTGATGCCGACGATACCCTGGCTGCTGGTGATGAGCATGAGGGCAAGTTGGGCAAATACATGCGTCATCTGAAGGAGGATTCTGAGAAGGTGAAGCTGGAATACGAGGAAAAGATAGGCAGCAAGTACTCCACCTCTACCATCATTATCGGAAGTGTCATCGTTTTCCTCTCCCTCATTGTATTGGGCATTTTCATCGCCGTGAAGATGATGGACACCAAGACCTTCAGTCTCAATACCACCGTGGACAACGAACTCAAGGCAGTAATTGACAGCGTGGAGACAGAGCTCTATCAAAGCTCTACCATCGTAGCGAAATTCCCCGACCGTCAGCGCCATTGCATGGTCTATCTTCGCGACGGACACCTCCACGTTTATGATGCGGCCAGCCAGTCGGACAAGGAGGTTGATCTCCAGGCGCTCAACAGCAAGGCTGTTGTCGACTACGAGGGAAGCGGTGTGCTCAATGCCTATCTCAGTACCAATGAGAAATATATCATCATCATCGCATCACGCAATTCTGGTAACACTGAATTTGGCTTCTACCGCCTCACAACAACACCCGACAACCCGTCGCTGGAGGTCATCGACCGCGGACGTGTGGTGGTGGACAAGGATGGCTACAAGGTGAGCACCGACGTGCGCTCCGCTTCCTATGATGCCAACGGCGACCGTGTGAGCGGGCTCAGCAGTGCCGACTGGGAAAAAGTGGCTCCGAAGGTGGAGAAACAGAAGAAACCAGAAAAGGAGGAAAAGACGGAAAAGAAAGAAGTAGAGCCTGTCAAGGTGACGGAGCAGATCCAACCAAAGGCTATTGAGGTGACACCAAAACCCGCAACTCCCACTTCGCCCGACAAGATGGTCATCAAACCAGTAGAGAATTAGTTCATAGTTCAGAATTCATAGTTCATAGTTTTTAGTTATTAGTCGTTGAGGCGGTTTTTGCATGTATTGGCCTATCTGTTGGGTGCCCATGTGCTGGCATTGGTACTGACATCATTGTTCCGTGTGGTGCAATGGTTTGTGCTCCATGGCATGATGGGCAACGGTACTGCCGCCTCTGTGGTTCCGGCCTTCATCCGAGGCATTTGGTTTGACAATGTCATCGGTTGCTATATTCTCATCGTGCCGCTTACCGTCTTGCTCCTTGCCGCCTCCTTTGGTTATTGTGCGGGATGGCTCCGAAGGGCGGCAGGATGGTGGCTGGGGATATTCTATACCTTGGTGTTGGCAGTCTCAGCAGCCAATATTCCCTATTTCGCCTATTTCTTCAAAAACATCGACGCCAGCATCTTCGGGTGGTTTGGCTACGCAGGTACCACGGCAGGCATGCTGGTGGGTGAGACATCCTATTGGGCATATTTTGCTTTGTTCATCATCGCCGTGGTGCTGCTCATCACCGCTCTGGTATGGCTCCGAAAACGGGCAGACCGCAAGGTGAAAACTGAGCCGAAGGCAATGGGGTGGGGGAGCGTTCCTGTGAGACTTGTCATCAGTGCCGCGCTGATAGGCTTGTGTGTCTTTGGCATCCGTGGTCGCACTGGTTACAATCCCATCAAGATCAGTCAGGCGTATTATTGCGATGACCCCTTCCTCAATCAGTTGGGAATATCCCCTTCATTTAATCTTATCACCAGCATGCTGGACGGTATGCGGAAGGAGAATGCCGAACTGCACCTCATGCCCAACCAAGAGGCCATCGCTTTCGTCAGGCACGAGATGGGGCTGACAGGGGCTGCCGACAGTACGGCACTGCTCCGTCGGCAAGTGGTGGCCGATACAGTGACAGCACATCCCAATGTGGTCTTCATCTTGATGGAGTCGATGTCGGCAAGTCTGATGCAGACTTTCGGACAGAAAGCCCGACTCACCCCGACTCTCGACAGCCTGTATCAGCATAGTTTAGCTTTCACCCGCTTCTATTCTGCCGGCATACACACAAACCATGGCATTACCGCCACACTTTACTCCTTTCCTGCTTTGATGATGCGCAACCTGATGAAGGGCACCGTGACGCCACATCGCAGCGGCATTGCCACCGTGCTCCATGAGGAGGGCTACCACAACTTGTTCTTCATGACTCATGAGTCGCAATATGACAACATGAACGCTTTCCTGCGTACCAACGGCTATGATGAGGTTTATGCGCAGGAGGACTATCCTGCTGAGGAGGTGGTCAACAGCTTCGGGGTGCCCGACAGATTCCTCTTCTCATACGCCTTGCCGGTCATCAACCGTACGGCTGCTACCGGAAAACCTTTCATGGCGACATTGCTTACCATCAGCAACCATCCTCCGTATGTAATTCCGCCTTCCATGCCAACCGTTACGAAGGAACCGGAAACACAGATCGTGGAATATGCCGACCGCTGCATCGGGGAATTTCTGGCGCAGGCGAAGCAGCAGCCATGGTATGACAACACCATCTTCGTCATCCTCGCTGACCATGGCAAACTGGTGGGGGAGATGGATTCCGAACTGCCACAATCATACAACCATATTCCCTGCATCATGTTTGGTCCGGGCATTCCAGAGAAACACTATGACGGACTCGCCACGCAGATAGATGTGATGCCGACACTGCTCGGCTGCATGGGCATCTCCTACGAAAATGAGGGCTTCGGCACCGACTTGCTGCGCCATCCACGCCAAAGGGTGTTCTATACCTCAGACACACAGTTGGTGGCACGCGACACCATCGCCTGCGTCATCCACAATCCCCAAATGCAGCGTGACTTCTACTATGAGGTGGGAGACAACGGTTTGTTGCACCCCACGGCACAGACAGCACGGCACGACTCTCTCCGCCGCTATGTCTTCGCTATGATACAAACCGCCGAGTACATGCAACGCCACAATTGATATGATAGGCATCTGCCCAAACTCCTAATCTCCCAAACTCCTAATCTCC
>CAMZHP010000233.1 GCA_947306845.1 uncultured Prevotellaceae bacterium | reverse complement strand
GCATCAGCAAGCGGTAGAATTGACTTTTTGCTTTTTTCATTGATTTTGGTTTTTAGTTATAAATAAGAGTTAATACATTGATTCAATTGATTTTCTCAATTCTGATGGCTGCTCCGCCGCTACGGGCAAGGCTCAGCCGCAAAATTGATTTACTGGTGACCTCTTCCTGACGAATGGTCATGGGATAGGGATTGGTCTTGAAATCGGCTTCGGGGCTGTCTTCATAAATAACAGCGCGGTAAGAGGCGCCTTCGTCGAGGAACTTGAGCGGGAGATCGATGGTCCTTGCCTCTTCATTGGTGATACTGCCCACAAACCATCGGTCGCCATCGCGCTCCTTTCTCGCTACGGTCACATACTCGCCTATTTTCCCATTGGGAATGATTGTCATGCTCCATGTCGTGGGGCAACTCTCTATAAACGTGAGGGCAGGCTGCCCTTCATAGTTTTCTATCGCATCGGCAGCCATCTGAAGAGGACTGTATATGACTACGAACTCTCCAAGCTGTTTGGCGAGAGTAGAGTGGGGGTGAGTGCCCTTCACGACCTCGGAGAAATTGAAAATGGCAGGAGTGAAGTCGGTGGGGCCAGCCAAGCAACGGGTGAACGGCAACGTCACTGTATGGGCAGGAGGATTTCCTCCCCTCACGTCCCAAGCATTGTATTCTTGCCCACGAACACCCTCTTGTGTCATCAGATTGGGCCAGGTACGCTGAATCCCCGTCGGCATGGCTGGCTCATGGTTGTCGATCATGATCTGGTGTTTGGCGGCTGTTTCGATGACCTTGCGGTAATGACGGATGCCATATTGTGACTTGGCCAGTTCCTTGCCATCAAAATAATGACCTACATACCCCGTCTTGACGACTTTGATACCCAGACGGTGATACCAAGCAAAGGCAGAGTCCATCTGCTGCTCGAGGAGTTTCGTGTTGCCCCAGGTCTCTGTATGGCCGATGAACCGTACGCCTTTTGACAAGGCATAGCGGCACACTTCATCGATGTCAAAATCAGGATAGGGCTTCAGATAACTGATCTGTTCACCTTCTCCCCATCCCTGGTTCCATCCTTCGGCCAGCACTCCGCTGAAACCATGGCGGGCTGCAAAGTCGATGTATCGCTTCACATTTTGGGTCGTGGCACCATGAGCGGGACCCATTTCCCATGTGTTATGTTTCTTGTGTATGCTCCACCAAATACCGATGTAGCGGCCTGGCTCTATCCATGAGGTATCGGCGATACGTGATGGTTCGTTTAAGTTGAGCATCAGGCGGGAGAGCATCAGGTCACCGGCGGTATTGCCGATGATGATGGTGCGCCATGGAGACCGTAGTTCTCCTTCAGCATACACTTTTACACCATTTTGCCAAGGGGTGAGAGCGGTGAGCAGCCTCACCTGACCTTTGTTGCCGGTCCGGGGAGTGAGGTTGATACTGGCGTAATCCTCGAGGGCGGCTTCATGGATGGCCATGAAAACCGAATCTTCATATTCGATGGTGAGTGGCGTGCATACCGTATCTTTCTCACTTACCATACTTCGTGTGTAGATGCCCTCGAAGTATTCGGTGCGGTTGGTTGGAATTGACCAAGCCTTGGCGTCATGTGCCAAGGTGATCTCGGTCAATTCTTCCTGAATACAATACTTCTTATCTTTTCCAAAACCAGGCAGTATGTATCGAAAACCTATACCGTCATTGAACACGCGGAAAATCACGCTCATCCTGCGTTTGTCACCTGTCGTTTCCTGAAAGCAGACGGTCAGTTCATTATATTGATTGCGTACGGTCTGTTCTTCTCCCCACGGCTGGTCCCAAGTCTCGTCTTTGGAGGAAAATCGTTTTTCTGCAAGTTTGACATCATTGCCCAAAATGCCTTGGTCGAGTTGAAAACCGAGGTGTGATGGAGAGATCACTTCGGTTTGGTTGTAGTCGACCTTATAAAAAGGCTTCTTGGCCCTCACACCGACAGTGACCGTCACGGTACCGTCGGGTGAGTTAACCAAGATGTCCTTTGCTAGAACTGGTGCAAAGGAGCAAATGATAAAACTTACTACAAATAACCTAATAAAACCTAACTTATGTATGATTGATTTTTTCATTCGGTTGATCTTGAAGGAGTTGAATTTGAATTTCGATTGCAAAGATAGGACGGCAAGAATAGGCATACAATCTCATCAAGCAAAAATCAAAGTTGATAGAAATGTAATGTATTGTTATTCAGATGATTGTAAAATTAGTATTTCAGAAAAATCTAAATAATTGCAAAAGGAAAAATGGCATTTTTTACTCTTTGTCGACACTTTGAATTTGGCTGTCAGAAAGAAAAAAACTATCTTTGTGGAGAATTGTTCAACAAAAGTGGTTCCTATGCGTTTTTTGACGAAGATATCTATTACCGCCATCTTTTCATTTTCATGCGCAGTGATGATGGCCAGCACAAACGATAAGGAAATCAAGGCCCTTTATAATACTCTTGATAGCCTGATAGACTGTCAAGACAGCCTTATTTCTAAAAAGAAAGCCCATATCAAAGCCATCCATGATGGAGTAAAGGATATGAAATTGACCTCCGAACAAGAATTGGCTTTGAACAATCGGCTCTACGATGAATATATGGCCTTCAATTTCGATTCTGCACATTATTTTATCAAGAAGAATATCGAAATCCTTCAGTCACTCAACGACACTAATCTCAAGGCAAGCAGCCTCGTCAGGATGGCTCATATTTTGGCGGTATCAGGCATGTTCGAAAAAGCCGGTGCAATGCTTGATGAGATACAACTTCCTCAACTCAATACAGAGAAAAAAGTGGAGTACTACAACCAAAAGGCAGAATTGTTCCTCTATCGGTCTGAAATGGCCCAAAATTCACCATATTTTAAAGAGTACCTCGACAGCACGCAATATTACAGGCAACTGATTTTGCAAATTGCTCCCAAAGAATCGTTCGAATATATCACCAACTTGGCCAGTTTTACTTCTGAGAAGGGAAATGAGGACCAGGCCATTCGTATTTTCGAGGACTATCTGCCTTCCATCCGGCAAGGCGACCGGCGATATAGCATCATTACCAGCACGTTGGCTTATTTCTTCTCTCGAAAACAGCAATCAGACATGCAAGAGAAATACTTGCTCCTAAGTGCCATCAGTGATTTGCGGGGGACAATCCTGGAAAACAATTCATTTCGTGAACTCTCAGCTATCCTGATGGAGAGAGGCGACTATTCAAAAGCCTATTTCTATCTGTCGCAAGCCAGCGACGATGCCCAACTTTATGGCAGCAGACTGAGAAGCGTGCAAGCGGCCCGGTTATCTCCTCTCATCACAAAAGCATACGATGCAGAACGCACTCAGGCTCAGCACCGCACCAACCTCTTGCTCATTGTCATTTCCCTCATCGCTCTTCTTTTGATAGGATCTATCATATACACGCTTTCCCTGATGAAGAAACGGCGTCTGGCCAATGAGAAAATCAGTAGGATGAATGTGGAACTGTCACAGCACAATGATGAAATAAGGTTGATGAATGTCCAGATGAAAGAGGCCAACCGCATCAAAGACGAATACATCGGACGATTCCTGGAATTGTGCAGCAATCTGATTCATCGGGGTGAAGAGCGACTCAAAAAGATGAACCGCTTGGCACGTGAGAGGAAATTGGAAGAACTCTATGCTGAATTGAAAAGCAATGCCCCCATTAATGGAGGCATTCGGATGTTTCACCAAAATTTTGACACGGCATTTCTCAACATCTATCCTAATTTCGTAAGTGAAGTGAACAAACTGATGACCGAAGGCAATGGCTTTGACGTCGGTGAAGATGCCAACAAACTCACCACTGAACTTCGTGTGCTGGCCCTCATACGCCTCGGAATCCAAGACAATCAGAAGATAGCCGATATCCTTCGCTCGTCAATCACTACCATCTACACCTATCGCTCAAAATTAAAGTCACGGGCTCGCAACAAAGATTCTTTTGAGGACGACATCCGACGAATAGCTACCTATTAAAACTGTTCAGATTTCGAGCATGTAAAAAAGAAGAGAGAGTTAAGAAAATCTTAACTCCCTCATTCTTAATTGTTTAACTCTAGTACACCCGCAGGGGTTCGAACCCTGGACACCCTGATTAAGAGTCAGGTGCTCTACCAACTGAGCTACGGGTGCATCCTCTTACAATTCTTATTTTCTGAATTGCGGTTGCAAAGGTAGCACTTTTTGGGCTATCCGCCAAACATTTTCTGTACTTTTTTCAAAAAACTGCGTTTTTCGGCATTTGACGGCATTTGACAGACCTTCACAGTTGCTTCCTTATATTTTGTCCAAAGCCTGGCGGATATCATCCAAGATGTCCTCGATATCCTCAATGCCAACTGACAGACGGATGAGGTCGGGGGCGACGCCGGCTTCACGCAACTGCTCATCCGATAGCTGACGGTGGGTGTGACTGGCGGGATGAAGCACGCAGGTGCGGGCATCAGCGACATGGGTAACAATGTTGATCATCTCAAGGGAGTCCATGAACTGGATGGCGGTCTCACGGGTGCCTTTCAGACCAAAGGCGATGACACCGCACGAACCGTTGGGGAGGTATTTCTGGCCAAGGGCGTAATAGTGGTCACTGGGAAGACCACAGTAGTGTACCCAAGCCACTCGCTCATCGCCGCTCAGAAACTCTGCCACACGCTGGGCATTGGAGCAATGGCGGGCCATCCTCAGATGAAGTGTCTGCAAACCGAGGTTGAGAAGGAAGGAATTCTGGGGAGCGGGGATGCTTCCCAGGTCACGCATCAACTGTGCCACCAATTTTGTGGTGTAACCCATCTTGCCAAAGGCCTTCACATAGGTCAGACCATGGTATGACTCGTCGGGAGTAGTGAGGCCCGGGAATTTCTCGGCATGGGCCATCCAATCGAAATGGCCGCTGTCCACTACGGCACCGCCTACCTGCGTGGCCATGCCATCCATATACTTGGTGGTGGAATGGGTGACGATGTCGGCGCCCCATTCAAAGGGACGGCAATTGATGGGGGTGGCAAAAGTGTTGTCCACAATGAGAGGAACACCGTTCTTGTGGGCAATTTTGGCGAACTTCTCGATATCGAGCACGGCACAGCCAGGATTGGAGATGGTCTCGCCAAACAATGCTTTGGTGTTGGGGCGGAATGCCTGCTGAATTTCTTCCTCACTGGCTTCCGGGGAGACAAAGGTGCACTCAATGCCGAGTTTCTTCAAGGTCACACCAAACAGATTGAAGGTGCCGCCGTAAATCTCATTGGAGGTGACTACATGGTCGCCTGCCTCGCAGATGTTGAACAGGGCATAGAAGTTAGCGGCCTGACCACTGGAGGTAAGCACACAGCCAACACCGCCTTCGAGGGCGGCTATCTTGGCGGCTACGGCATCGTTAGTGGGATTCTGAAGGCGGGTGTAGAAATATCCTTCCTTCTTCAGGTCGAAAAGTTGGGCCATCTCGTCAGAGTCGTCATACTTGAAAGTGGTGCTCTGGATGATGGGAAGTTCAATAGGTTCGCCGTTCTTGGCTTTGTAGCCTGCATGGATGCAGAGGGAGGCTCTTCTCAAATTCTTTTTCACGTTGATAAAATTTTTTGCAAAGATACGAATAAG
>CAMZHP010000232.1 GCA_947306845.1 uncultured Prevotellaceae bacterium | reverse complement strand
CATCACCATCGACCTGATGAGACAGCGTGTGGAAGACCTGCTGGCCACGATATCCATGCGGCCACTCTATCAAGAGGAGGAGGACAGGAAGACGCTGGAGTTCCATGTCAGCCTGTTGGCCACATACCTTCTGACCGACGGTGACCATCCTCTTGCCCTCCCAGCCTATCTGGCTTTTATGGGAGAGCTAAGGGCCATGAACCCCCATTGGTCGGACAACATCATCAAAGCGTCCTTCGAACGGCTGCGCTATGAGAAAGTCACGTCACTGGGATTTGTATGGAATGACCTTCCCAAAATCGGGTCTGACCTATTTGCCTACAACTCCAGCAACCTGGTGAAGTTCGAATCCCCCATCACCAAGCCGTTGGTGCTATCAAAATACGGTACCGCCATGCTGACATCCTCAGGCTTGCTACTGACCTGTCAGTCGCAGTCGGAGTCAAAAAAACTGGCCAAAAACGGAGCAAACTCCTTGGACACTGGGATTGGAGTTGCACTGCGGACATCCTCTTCAGAAAAGCTGAAGCAAAGTCTGGAAAACAACCCAGTGGATATGGATGAGTTCACCAATGCGTTCATCACGCTTCAGAAGAAAGTGAAGAACAAACCTCAAGAGGTTTTACTAAAAGAATATTACGATGGGGATGAAGCCATCATCAGGATTGACTCCATCGACCGCAGCGGTACGATGCATGTCACGACCATCGACCCGGCATACAAACCCATCATTGGTTACATCAAGTTCGAGAAACCCAGTATCGTCTATTACTATACAAGTACGCTCTATGAGTACTTCCATCCCGGTGACTGTATGAAGGCCACCATCAAGGATACGGTAAAAGGGGTGTTCAACATCGAGGACCAGCTGATAGATTTCTTTGTTCAGGATACCAAGGCAGCAGCCGACGAACAGAATTCTTTCCTCTGCAAACTGATTGACGAACGTACAGACTTCTGCGGATGGATCAATGAACTTGGTGTTGCATTCTCCACTCCCAATACAGGAAAATACGGACGTGGC
The DNA here is from genome assembly GCA_947306845.1 of uncultured Prevotellaceae bacterium. The sequence continues at coordinate 4,613 of CAMZHP010000232.1, read as the reverse complement.
GACTTTGCCTATCTCTCTGTGAAAAACTATGGTAAGGACGCCAAATACGGAAAGATATATGCAAGAATAGAGGAAGGCACTGACGAGACTTTCGATGAAAAAACCGCCCGGCATGACTGTATCCGCGAATTCGCGACACACACGGAGGTACCTGACTACAAGAAAGAGGAGGAGGAGACGGGAGAACTAAGCCCAACCATCCTCCGGCTGCTCGCCATCCAGATGTTCGAGCATCAGAAATCACTGCTCAAACCCTCTGACCGCATTCGCTTATTGGCCAATGCTAACGTGATGGCAGAACTGGTGGGAGACGCGACGACTTCGTCATATATTCGCTTCGCCAGGACCTATCTCCGCGCTCTCGTGCAGTTCGTCCGTAAAGAGGACATGGGTGCCATCCAACTGAAGCCGGACAATGAATATGTCAACGCCACACCGACGCTCATCCGTCTGTCAGTCATTGACATCCTGAAGGAATATGGCAAGAAAGGGGATTCTGAAAAACTGTCGGACACCATACACGCTTTCAAGGAAAAACTGCCCATGTTGTCCAGGCTTGCACAACTCGTACAGACGGCCAACGCCATGCAGGGAACGCTCTCAGAGGCCACGCTAAACGTGATACACCGTGAAATCATCAAGACCCTCTCCATCGAGACGGAAAACGACGCCGACCTCGAAGCAGACGGCGGCATATACCTCGGCATAGAGAGTGGCACACAGGAGTTCAAGACCTCGATGGTCTATCCCTCCAACAACCATATGCAGCCGGACGAATATGCACAGAACCTGAACGTGCTGAAGGGCGTATGCGCCTTCCTCAACTCCACGACGGGCGGCACGCTCTATCTCGGAGTGAACGACCAGGGAACGGTGGTGGGAATAGAAAACGACATGAAATACCTGAAGCTCCAGACGATGGATTCCTATATGCGCTACGTGCAGGACACGGCGAAGAAACACTTCGGCATCGACACCCTGCCCTATCTGCGTATCGAGCCGCTCTATGAAAATACGGTGGTGGCCATCCATGTGGAACCGCATCCCTACCGTGTGGTGGAGCTCGACAACACGGCCTACCTCAGAGTGAACGCGGAGTCGAGGGAAATGCCGGAAAGGGTGCGTAAGGAACTGCTGGCACGCAAGGTGTTCACTGATGAAGACAAGGCGGCTGCACTGTCCCTTCTGCAACATGCACAGACACAGAAAAAATGTGTCATCCTGCACAACTATGCCTCGTCGAACAGCGGGAAGGTCTCCGACCGCTTCGTGGAAGCCTATGACGTGCTGCCGGAGGATGGACTGGTCATCTGCTACGACAGGAGAAAATTCGCTACGAGGGTGTTCAACATCAACAGGATTGGATATGTGGAGATCAAAGAGGACGAACCTTGGAAGTATCCTGCCTCACATGACAAGATAGAAGTGGATGTCTTCCACATGACAGGCGACAAACCCATTCATGTCTCCCTCCAGCTGGACCTGATGGCAAAGAACCTGTTGATAGAGGAGTTCCCGCGGGCCAAGAAATATCTTACCTCCCACAAAGGAGAGGACAATATTTGGTACTTCGATACGGATGTCTTTCAGCTGGAGGGCGTCGGACGGTTCTACATGGGACTGGCCAATCGCATCAAGATCCTGGATGCACCGGAACTGAAGCAGTATGTGATAGATTTTAGTAAAAAATATCTTACATAGAAACGGCATACAACAGGGTGTCCAATATATTGTATTAACTAAATACCCATTATGACAGAAGTACAAAGTTTCAAAGCACTCGAACAAACCATTTCCGAAGGTGAGACTAACATCATGCTTACCTCTGAAATAATTCTCACAGCTTGCGCTATGGCTGAAAAATGTGAATTCAACAATAAAAACATCGGCAAGTACATCGGGTTGGTGCAAGCTGCGAAGCAGAATAAATATGTCAGGCACGATCCGGACTATACCATCGGCCTGCTGAATGAAAAGGGCAAGCCCTATAAGAAATATATCAGTATCACAATCCTCGCAAACACCCTTCGCATCATCCAGCTCTTTGACAGCCTCCATGCGAGAATAAGCATGCACAAAGACGACTACGGAAACTTCACTGGTGTGGCGGACGTCACGACCTTCGTATGACGCCGTTGATCCAAACGGTACTATTTCCCTTTTTACAGGTGACAGGTTTCAAAACATCCCAAACCCCGATATCTTAACATTCAGAATATCTTATGAACGAGGAAAAAGTAATTTATGTCCTTCGGGAAGAGGAGGCGACAGACACAATGGCGGTCGACACTGTTGAGGTGGAATTCCCTTATCAGGATGATCTTGAGAGTTTTGAGAGATTGTATATGGATTCAAAGGCCTCTCTTCTCGATTTGCAGGGTTTTATACAAAGGACTTCGCTAAAGGTACTCACCAAAGCAATTGATTACTGCTCGACTCTTGACGCTGCTTGGGAAAGTGATAGGTTCATGGACATGAACCTGATGACGGATGACGAATACAGCAGTAAAATAAGTACAAGTGCAGACCCAACAGGTACTATGCTTTGCCTAAAAGAAGATTTTTACGAGGCAATAAAAAATCGTGTGGTTCCCTACGCCGTCACTCATCATTATGGTATTCTCGACGACGACCACTCGGTATTGGCATACTCTCATAGGAGATGCGGGTGGTCATTCCCTATGTTTCACTTGGACAACGATGTCAAGGTGTGCTATCTGACAAATTTCGGATACGGTCGATCAAGCTATTTTTACACGCAGGTATTTTATAAGGACATTGCCATCCTCCCATATTCCGACTGGGTGCTCTACCGCTACGCTGATATGATAGAGATCATCGAGTACACAAAAGTGCATCTAGTGAAAAATGGTTACGAGGAGTGGAAGGACACCCTGATGTTCACAGCGGACATTTACAATCTGGCTGCGAGGGACCCTGAACGGTTTGTCAATGACTATATAATCGGTGAGGTGGAGAAAATGGTATCTGGACTGGAGGACATCCTGAACGCCGACCAGACATACAGAATTGTGACCAGCAAGCATAATCCGAATACTCAAATCACCCTGATCGGCGATCTTCTTGTCCTGTTCAAGGGTGAGAAAATCTCCGGCGCATTAGGTTTCCTGGATCAACTATTGAAACTTGTACCCGTTTTCAGTGATGTGGTGAGTTATATGCAGAGGATCATGAATTGCAACTTGGCCATCATCGGCGAACTTCAAGGCACGATTTCAAGGATGAAGGTAGAGCTCGAAAGCCTGGAACAAGATATTGAAAGGCTGACTCCTGATTACACAAGACTTAGAGATCTCCATGAAGAGAGGATGGAATCAAAAAGGAGAGAGAAGGAAGAGGCCTTGGCTGGCAATTCGTCCATCTGCGATGAAGCGGATTTCGGCCAGTTCAATAAAGTTATGCAAAAAATCCACGATTCATTCGATGAGGTGAAATATGAGGTGATGCATAAAAAATATGAGGAGAAGTGCTCTTCACGGGACAAAATAAAGGGTTTCATCCAAAAACTCTCATACTATTTGAAGACCATAGAAAAGCACAGGGATTACATGACAGATAAAAACCTGATAGCATGATCTCTGTGAATGTGAATATAAAAATAGTAGCATAATAATAATTTAAGAACATGACAAAAATAATAAAAAAAATACTCCAAAAGTATGTCTTGGCAGAAGTCAACCAAGAAGAATTTGACAAGGCAGTTCAGAATAAGACTTTGGTTGCTGACCTTTCAGTTTACATTCTCTTTTACTTCTTTGAAGGCAGGGTGATCATTGATAATAATCACGATAAGGCATTTGTTGATGGCATTGAAATCGCCATATATGATTTCGAAAGGAGTTCCAGTACAAATGGTAATTGCCGCCTTTTCAAGAGAAGTTTGGCCCCAGGGGATTATGTTGCAATATTGAATTACATAAGTCAAAAGGGGGTACCCAAATTCCTGAAACAATACAGGATTTCACTTATTGGCTTCAAAAAGAACCTGGCGGATATGATGACAATGATAAATGACGAAATATCCTCCTTTGGAGATGCTGGCAAAGTTCCTTCCCATCTGCTACAGCTAAAAAGTGAGATATACAAAACTATCATGGAGATAACGGCCACATTACAGAACATTTCCATTTATCTGGATGATGCAATCATGGAAACAAATGGGTAATGTATTGGCAAACGGGCTCGTCCGTTGTATAAATAGCTGACCCGTAGAATTGTAGTTCTCTTTCCCCAAAACCGAAAAAAACAATGAACGGCATTTCAAAACCCACATCTTCTGCTTTCCCTAAGCGCGACAAGTCCCAACAAAGAGTCATCAATCTGTCAGCAGGGCATCACCTGGTGCTGGCTCCACCAGGATGCGGCAAGACGGACATCCTTGCAGAACGAATCGTCAGGGCACTTGCTACAGGGGTAAACATCAAGGATATGCTGTGCCTGACATTCACAAACAGGGCTGCAAGGGGAATGCGACAGCGCATCAAAAAAGCATTGGAAGACACCAATATCACTAAGCTTCTTGAAAAGAATGTCGATATCGCTGACCTCTTTGTAGGCAACATCCACCGCTTCTGCTCGGTGTTCCTGTTCGA
>CAMZHP010000231.1 GCA_947306845.1 uncultured Prevotellaceae bacterium | reverse complement strand
CCAGTAACCGACGAGGTCTATGATAAGGTGAGATAAGCAATATCTCTTATAATTATGAAATGATTAACTCATGCTATTCATCTTGCATGAGTTAATTTTTATTTATATCAATAAAAACAACCATTCATCAAGATTATGAAGGGAGAGGGATTTGTTTATAGAAATAATTACTAACTTTGCAGCCAATTTTAACCCGAACCCATACAAAGGGGTTTGGGTATAAAGAAAACCAACCATATCAGTGATCATGGCTATGCTAGCAGTTCATGCACCTAACTTATATGAACGGTTTGTATTCATGAATAACAATAGGAAACAATCCCCATGTCCAACAGTTCGCTAAAGCAACAACTGAAAGTAATCACCATTCCGGTGTTCATCGAGATAGCATTGGTAATGCTTCTTGGTGCTGTAGACACCGTGATGCTGAGTCGTTACAGCGACAACAGCGTTGCTGCAGTGGGACTGGACAACCAGTTGATATCACTCGTGTTCCTCGTCTATCAATTCTTCTCGATGGGCGCGGCCATCCTTTGTGCACAGTATATCGGAGCGGGACTACGCAAACGGTTGGTGCAGGTGGTGGGCATGGCTCTGGTGGTTAACCTGATACTCGGACTAGTTGTTAGCGCCCTACTCTTTTTCTTTGCCGAAAACCTGTTGCAACTGATGGGACTCCGCCCTGAGTTGATGGGCGATGGGGTGGTCTATCTGCGGCTAACAGGTGCATTATCGTTCTTTCAGGCCCTGTCGCTGACGTTCTCAGCTTCATTGCGCAGTGCCGACAAAGTGATATGGCCGATGGCCGTCACAGGTATCGTCAACGTGTTGAATATCCTTGGCAACTATGCCCTCATCTTCGGCCATTGGGGCTGTCCGGAACTGGGTGTCGAAGGCGCCGCCATCGCCACAGCCGCCAGCCGTGCCGTCTCCATGATACTACTTGCCATCATCCATTTCCGCGTTCATATCCGCCGTTTCCCGCTGAAGTATTTCCATCCGATGCCTTGGCAGGAACTCAAGAACCTGATGCGCATCGGCATACCGGCCATGAGCGAGAACATCAGTTACAGCCTCTCGCAAGTGGCTATCACCTATTTCATCAACCAAATCAGCAACGAGGCTTTGGCCGCTCGCACCTACTGCTACAACATGATCATGTTTGTTTATCTCTTCTGTGTCAGCATCACACAAGGCGGCGACATTCTTGTTGGACACCTCGTTGGCCAATGGCGCCATCAGGCAGCATACGTCCTTGGCAACTACTTTTTCCGCTGGGCAATGATTATCACACTCACCGGTTCCGTTCTGCTTGCCATTGCCGGTCCCAGCATTCTTAGAGCCTTCACCGACAATGAAGAGATTATCCAGATGGGAGTCTGGGTGCTCGTTGTTGATATATTCTTAGAAATCGGCCGCACTTCAAACATTTTCGCTGGCAGCACACTTCGTGCCACCGGCGACACTGTTTATCCTTTCGTCGTGGGAGTCATCTTCCAGTGGAGTATTGCCGTGGGCCTGAGTTACGTCATCGGCATTCCCCTTGGCTATGGTCTTGTTGGCATGTGGGTAGGTTTCGCACTAGACGAGAACATCCGCGGAGTCATTCTCATGCGCCGCTGGCGTTCAGGCAAATGGCGTGACAAAGGATTTGTCAAGGCCTCCAACTGAAGATTTTAATATCTAAATGTTGTTCCAAATATAACCATTATTCCTGAATTTTGATTATATTTGCAATCTGAATCTATAATTATATACTATGACGAATGGAGAACTTCGGGATAGTATAATCATTACCTAAACAACGTATGATGATTAAAAAGCTATTTGCATTATTGGCAGCATGTTTGATGGCCATTCTCGCATGGGGACAGAGTCCCATTGTCAAAGTCGAGGGAGGACAGGTGCAGGGCGTACCCTCTGCCACGAGTGAAGTAACCGTATTCCGAGGCATCCCGTATGCAGCGCCACCCATTGGAGAACTTCGTTGGAAACGTCCACAACCCGTCGTGAAATGGAAAGGCGTGAAAAAAGCAGACACTTTTAGCAATATCTGTTGGCAACCAGGCAATGCCGTCGGCACATTCTATGGCAATGAATTCTATTGGAAAGAACAGACCGTACAGAGCGAAGACTGCCTGTACCTGAACATTTGGGCACCCTCGAAGGCTGTTGGCCATCAAGATAGTAAGTTGCCCGTAGCCTTTTGGGTTCATGGCGGTGCGTATTTTAATGGCTATGGCCATGAGATTACCATGGATGGTGATGCTTGGGCAAAACGGGGTGTTATTCTTGTCACCATCAATTACCGCTTGGGCATCTTCGGTTTCCTCGCCCATCCCGAATTGTCGGCAGAGACCAATGACGGCACATCAGGCAATTATGGCACATACGACCAGGTGGCAGCCTTGAAATGGGTGCATAAGAATATCGCACAGTTCGGTGGTGACCCCAACAACATTACCGTCCTTGGACAGAGTGCAGGAGCAGCGAGTATTAAGAACCTCGTTTCTTCTCCCCTGTCCAAAGGACTGATTAGAAATGCCGTGATACAAAGCGGTGGCGGCATTGGTTCATTTGGCAGTTCCGACGATGGCCAGAAACAAGCCGAGGAGACGGGCAAAGCATTTATGGACAAGTATGGTTACAAGAGCCTGAAAGAGATGCGTGCCGCACCCGCAGAAGAACTACTCCGAATTTTCAAGGAAGAAGGCATGGGATTATTCCGTCCACATATCGACGGTACATTGCTGACAGAGAGTTTTGATGATGCCGCCAAGAACCAGCATCTTGCCGATGCCAACTATATGATAGGCTGCACGCTTGACGATATCCGTCCCATGGGAAAGCAGATTGACGAGTTCTGCTTCCTGCGCGATTCGCTCGACCATCGTCCCGTCTACCAATACCTCTTTGCCCGCAAACTGCCAGGCACCCATGATGGAGCCTTCCATTCAGCTGAACTATGGTATATGTTTCATACGCTGGATCGCAGTTGGCGACCTATGACAGAGGCAGACTACAGGCTTGCGGATGAAGTAATGGACTGTTGGACAAATTTCGTAAAATATGGCAATCCGAACACGCCAGGTAACGGCAGTTGGCAACCATTTACACTTTCCAATCCCTTTGTCATGGTATTTAATGTAAGCAATGGAAAATAACAATATGGACAGAAGAGAATTTATAAGAAAAACGGTAATGGCAACAGCAGGAACAGCCATAACCGTACCCGCATCGGCTATGCTGACAAAAGCAAAGGCCACAGGTCTATTGGAAGATGAAGAACCATCACAAAAGACATGGCCCAACGGCAAACCACCTAAAGTCTTGCTTGTCAACGGTAGTCCAAGAACCGACGGCAACACGTTCTGTTGCCTAAAAGAGATAGAGACCCAATTGAAGAAACATGGTGTGGCTTCTGAGATTGTCCAAATAGGTCGCGCCCCTGTGCGCATGTGCATCAACTGCGGAGGGTGCAGACAGACCGACGGAGAAGGATGTGTTTTCGATGATGACATCTGCGCCGTAATCACTCAAAAGATGAAGGATTCAGACGCACTGATTGTCGGCTCTCCCGTATATTATGGTCAACCCAACGGAGGCATCCTCTCACTGATGCAACGACTGTTCTTCTCAGCAGGCCATTTGGTGCAAAACAAACCAGCTGCAGCCTTGGCGGTATGCCGACGAGGAGGTGCGACAGCCACCCTTCAGACGATGAACATGATGTTCGAAATGATGAATATGCCCGTGGTCACCTCGCAGTATTGGAATATTGCATACGGAGCGGGCAAGGGAGAGGTGAAACTTGACACTGAGGGTATGCAAACCATGCGTACCCTGGCCACAAACATGGCTTTTCTATTAGAAAAAATCCATGCAGATAGTAATCTTGCTCCCCAGCGTGAAGAACGACCTATCTATATGAATTTCATCAGGTAAGCCCAGCCTCGTGCTAAGGATCATCATCTGAATCTGACGTGAATTATCGGATAAAGTGCATGGGCTCCCAGGGCTCACGCTCGGGATAATCGGGTGTTCCTTCGGCATGAATCTTTTTCAGGAGCCATGCCATGTTGTTCGCCATCGTGCGCATAGTCTGCATGCCCTCCGTATCAAGAGCCGCCTGTCCTTCTTCACGTCCATAGACAATGTTCCAGTATTGGGATGTTACAACAGGCATGTTCATCATCTGGAACGGCATGTTCATCGTTTGGAAAGCAGCGGTAGCCCCACCACGCCGACAGACGCAAACCGCGGCAGCCGGTTTATTCTGGACTTTCTTTCCTGCAGAGAAGAACATACGCTGTATCAATGACAAGACACTGCCATTAGGCTGTCCGTAATATACGGGCGACCCCACGATGATAGCATCCGCATCGTCGAGTTTTTCGGAAATGCGATTGCAAATATCATCGTCAAACACACAACGTCCCAATTGTTTCTGCTGACATTGTCCACATGCGATACAACCACGTACAGGCTTCACGCCAATCTGCACGATTTCCGTCTCGATGCCGTTTTTCTCCAATGTCTTGGCTGCCTCACTCAATGCTACAAATGTGTTGCCTTTTTTACGGGGACTGCCGTTAATCAATAGAACTTTGCACTTCTTGCCTTGCTTCACTGAATCATTCATGACCGATTTGGTTTTATGTTGTTATTCTTTCTTTTTTCATCACTCTTACCGGGCAATCAGAACCGATTTCCAGATTTGGGCATAGCACTTCCCTACCCGTATCAATAAAGCCACATTTCTCCATCACGCGGCCAGAGGCAGGATTTGAAGGAAAGAAACTCCCCCAAAGGACCGTGAATCCTTTTACGTTGAAGCAATGGTCGATGACCATTTGAAGTGCTTCAGAACAGATGCCCTCGTTCCAATATGGTCGGGCTATCCAATAACCCACCTCACATTGGTCTTCATTAATCTGCAGATTAGATGAGGCTGCCGGGAGGTAACCTATGCACCCGACAACCTCATCATTAGTTTTCAGAGTCACTGCCCACGTATAGTCGTTTAAGAAGAACTTGCGAATCACTTCGAGGCTCTCATCCACGCTCTGGTGCGGCAACCAACCAGCACGAGGTCCCACCTCAGGATCAGACGCAAGTGCAAAGAGCGACGCTGCATCACTCTCACGCCAGGGACGTAACACTATACGATTCGTTTCCATACAATTTTTCTTTTCGGACGAGCCTCATTTTTTATTTTATTTCCAATCTTGGTTTCACCGGGTCGGTGAGTCGGATGATATGGTCGTACTCCACCGTCAGCACCCCCTTGACACCTTTAAAGTACTGCATCGTCTCTTCGAGGGACTTCTCTTCCGGTTTTTTCAAAGCCATGCCGTTAATGCTGTTGTAGTCATATACAATCTCACATTTGTATTCCTTTATGGCTTTGAGCAACGGTTCCTTACCCACCTTTTCATCATACATCACAAGAAACACATTCGGAGAATGTTCCGGAACCAACTGCTGATCTTGGATGTAGATGGAAGCAGGCAATTCCAGTTTTTGCGCTGTTCTGCATGAAACCAACGAGCTAAAGACTATCATTGCCATACCTATCATCGGTATGCCATGCCGGAAGATGTTTCTATTGCCAAGGTGAGCATATGACATATTAGAACTGATCTATTTTTGAAGTTTTACAGCAGGCCAT
>CAMZHP010000230.1 GCA_947306845.1 uncultured Prevotellaceae bacterium | reverse complement strand
TTAATGTATATTAATAACGGATATCTAATAAAAATACAAAAATTCAGTATATTTTTAAACATACAAACTATGAGTACGTAAAAACATGGCCTTTCCCGAGAAGATATCCTCAATCGTTTAGACAAACGCTCCGTCATCGTCGTGGGCGACATGAATAGCTACTACTGCCGCGACCAGATAAAAAGCAATTTCATCGACGCGATAGAGGCCACTGGCCGTGCCACGGTGTGCGATGCATGGGTAGAACTCAAGAACGGCGGGAAATATCCTGACCCCGTATCCGGTATCGTTTGTTGCGAGACGGACGGCAACATCCTTGAAAGCGGCGAAGGGCTCGACAAGGTGCTGTATATTAATCCCACTGATGGAACAGGGATTCATGCAATCAGTTACCAGCTCGATACCGTGGGCTATCGGCACAACGGCAAGATGCTGGGCGACCACTATCCCGTGAGCGTCACCTTCCAGACTGGCAGTCGTAAGCAGACAGACGCTGATGGAATTGACAATATACATTTCACCACTGGCAATGAATTATACAACCTCAACGGACTGCGTGTTGATGGCAGCACTCATGGCATTGTGATTGAGCGCACCCGAGAGAAATCACACAAACGAATGATTAAATGATTACAGACATGAAAAAACAGATCCTTATAGCACTATTGATGACAAGTGTCAGCCTGAGTGCTTGGGCGCAGAATACATATAAGATACTGTCTGAGTGTGACACTATTGTGAAGGCAAAGATAGAAAAAGTAACACTCGGAGAGCGCGAAGTGCGCCACTTTGTCTATGAATACCCATCTACGGATGCTGACGGACAGCCTGTAACCATTAGTGGCATCGTCATGGTACCTGCTGATATTGCCAATGGTACAACTCCTTGCGACGGCATCATCCTCTTTAACCACCACACCATAGGTAGCCCCAAAGAGGCTCCCTCGCAAGGTGAGCTCGACGTACCCAGTGGCATGCTGGCAAATCCCTTGAAGCCCAACTATATCATTGTCATGAGTGACTACATAGGCTACGGATCGTCCATCGACCACAAGGTGGCCTACCTCTGCGGCGACACGAACGCCCGCAACTCTCTTGACGGACTTCTGGCTGCCCGCCAGTTGCTGGATGACAAGCAGATTTCCAAAGGGCGATTCCTCTTTAACATGGGCTATTCGCAGGGAGGCACCGAGAGCATGTATATTGCCAAGTTGCGCGACATGGAATACAAGGACCGCGGCATCACCTTCGACAAGACATTCTCGGGGGGCGGTATGCTTGACTGTGAGAAAGCCTATTCGGCATTCGTTGAAAAAGACCAGTGTGATGCCATCAACGACGTGGCAATGTTTCTTATCTCTGTCAACGAGAACTGCCATCTGGGAATTGATTATCACGACCTGTTTCAAGAGCCATTGGCATCCCACGTGCAGGAGGTCATCGAGACGAAGAGCAAACGTGTGCTCTCTGACATCGGTGTGTCGAAACTCGACTCGCTTCACCAACTCATGCAGCCTGATTATATGAATTTGCGCAGTGATGCCGCCAAAAACCTGCTGGCCAAGTTGGCAGAAATAAAAATCACCAACGGCTGGGTACCCGACACTACGCAGAATTATTACATTGAGCACAGCCGCCACGACAATTATGTCCCCATCAAGTGCGGACGTGCCATCATCCCATGGTTGAAAGACCAAGGCTTCAAAGCCAGTCTGGTGCCTGGCAAGACGAGACTGCAGACCAACACCATTGTCTTCAAACTGAAGCATCAGCCGTCGGCAGCAGTCTGGTTCATACAGGCAATGGCCGCTGTGCAGGCATGGCCTGTCATCTATTATGAGGGTGAGCAGAACCGTTACTATCACGATGTTGTCAAAGATCTTAACCTGATGAAGGTTGTCAAGTTCCTTGAGAGCATGGGCATCGACCTGCACAAGATGTTTGCTTCCAACCAGGCTCATACCTTCATGGCTGCTCCCCGCAAAACCAATTTCTTCGAATTGCTTATGCAGATTCAGGACGCACTGGCCAAGGTTGACCTCACCATTGCCGATGTCGTCGAGATGATTAACGATTCAGGCATCACTGGCGATGACATCGTGGAGGTGTATGATTACATAAAGAATACGGAAGCCTCATCAGCCAGTGAGACCGTCATGCTCAGCGAAGATGTGGAAGTTCCTGTCTATCTGCTGAGATACTATGAGCAGACATTGGCCGACTGGCTCATGCTGGCAGGTGTAGATGTACAGTACGATCAGTGGGGATGGTAACCGTAATAGCCGCCGTCAACAAACCTTTCGACATGTCGTAGCCGCCCATGCCGTAAGTGGCATCAGCAGGAAAAATAATTCTGAACGAAGAAGACATACACTTCACTCATCTTGTTCTGCGTGTGGGCTATCGGACCCAATTCGTCGCTGAACGGACAGAAGATGATGAACCCCTCAAAAGGATTATACATCAGAAATGGCAAAAAAGTAATTTTATTAAAGGTATAAAAACCATTGTTGGCAATAGTACTTGCGAACACGGAAAGCCCCGACCTGCAAAATGCAAGCCGGGGCTATTTATCCTATTTGCATGGAAAAGCGAAAAAACAGAACGCAAATGGATGAACTTCCGAATAAATTACCTATATTTGCATCAAAAGAAACGAAAGGACATCTCAGAAACAGCACCTTTGGCCCCATGACAGCATTTAAGTTCAAATATCCCATTGGCATACAAACCTTCTCTGAAATCCGGAAAGAGGGTTATATGTATGTCGACAAGACAGGTTATGTCTACCGCCTTGCCCAGCAGTTTAAGTTTGTCTTTCTCAGCCGCCCACGGCGTTTCGGCAAGTCACTGTTGCTGTCCACCATGAAAAGTTATTTTGAGGGAGACCGTGACCTGTTCGAAGGGTTAGAGGCAGGGCGTATGGAAACAGATTGGGTGCAATATCCCGTGCTCCACATCAGTCTGGCATCTGCCAAAGGAGGCACTGTGGAGAATCTGCAGGAGATGGTTGGGATACAGTTGAGGCGTCTGGAGGAGAAATATGGCATCAAGCGTATGGACAACGGCCTGGGAGCACGTTTGGATGCGCTGATCACAGGCTGTGCCGAGAAATATGGCAAGAAAGTGGTGGTGCTTATCGACGAGTACGACGCACCGCTGCTCAGCGTGATGCATCAGCCGGAGCAACTTGAGGAGATGCGTCTGGCCCTGCGCGCGTTCTATGCCCCACTGAAGGATTGTGACCAATGGCTGCGTTTCGTTTTCATCACCGGCATCTCCAAATTCTCACAACTCAGCATCTTCAGCGAGCTGAACAACCTGAAGCGCATCACGATGGTGCCGGAATACTCTGCTGTCTGTGGTATCACAGAGCAGGAACTGCACGAGCAATGGGGCGATGCGGTGGCCGACATGGCTGCCGACATGGGCATCAGCACAGAGGAGGCTTACCTACAGCTGAAGGAGAAATACGACGGCTACCATTTCGCTGAGGATCTGACTGACGTATACAATCCATTCAGTCTGCTGAATGCTTTGGTAGACAGGCGCATCAAAGACCATTGGTTTGAAACAGGCACACCTACCGTTCTGGTCAACATGCTCAGAAAATTCGGCACCGACATCACGCGGTTGGACGGCAGCCATGCCACCAGCGAGGAGTTCGATGCACCCACGGAGCAGATGAAGAGCGTCCTGCCATTGTTCTACCAGAGCGGTTACCTCACCATCAAGGACTACGACAGCGACACCGATACCTACACACTGGGCTATCCTAACAATGAAGTTTACCAAGGAGTGATGCGTGCACTCGTTCCCTACTACGTCTGGGATGACACGCTGACCACCAGCAACAGCATCGTCGATATGTACCGCGCCATCAGGGACGGCGACCTCGAAGAGATGCTGGAGCGCCTGAAGGCGTTCCTCGCCTCCATACCTTATGCGGAGGGAGCCGCCACCGAAGGGCACTTCCAGCAGTTGCTGTATGTGGTGTTCTCACTCATGGGGCGCTACCTGCTGACGGAGGTCAGGACAGCCAGAGGCCGCATCGACGTGGTGTGGCAGTCGCGCACCGATGTCTATGTCTTTGAACTGAAAATCGACCAACCTGCACAAAAGGCGCTGCAGCAGATAGACGAGAAAGGCTATATGATACCTTTCAGCCACGACGGACGCCAACTGCACAAGATAGGCCTTTCGTTCTCGACAAAGACCCGCACCATAGAGGAATGGGTGATAGCTGACTCATAAGATATGGCCATTTGTCGGCATTCATCATTCCAACATTCTATTCATACTCACAAAAACATCTATTTTATGAAGCCTATCAGAATCTTTGCACTCATCGCTGTTGTGGCAGCTGCCACGATGGGTGCCGCACAGCCCTATTCCACCCGGCTGATGGACAATGAGCAACAAATCACATCCATCATCCAACAAATGACACTTGAAGAGAAAATCGACATGCTACACGGCAAGAACATGTTCTCCTCAGCTGGCATTGAACGGTTGGGCATCGCCGACGTGGAATATGCCGACGGGCCCTTCGGCATCCGGGAGGAGATGGAGCCACACTCCTGGAACTCCGCCCATCTGACCACAGACTCAGCAACATTCTTTCCCACAGGGTCGGCATTGGCCGCCACATGGAGCACCGAATGGGCATACGCTTATGGAAAAGGCATGAGCCATGAGGCAAGGCTGCGTGGCAAGGACATGATTCTCGGACCCGCCATCAACATCCAACGCATCCCCACAGGAGGCAGGACATACGAGTACCTGAGCGAGGACCCACTGCTCAGCGGCATGCTGGCGAAAGCCTACACCCGAGGGGCACAGGAGGACGGAACGGCAGTGTGCCTCAAGCACTATGCACTCAACAACCAGGAGGACTACCGAGGCTTTGTCGATGTACGCATCTCCGACCGCGCCATGCACGAAATCTACCTGCGGCCGTTTGAGATGGCGGTGCGCGAGGCGGATGCCTGGGGACTGATGGCGGCATACAACAAGGTGAACGGACGGTGGTGCTCGGAGAATGAGCCACTGCTCAACACCATCCTGCGCCAGCAGTGGGGATTTCCCGGCATGGTCATCAGCGACTGGGGTGGCGTCCACTCCACCGTCGATGCCGTGACATCGGGCATGAACGTGGAGATGCCCGGCAGTAGGTTCATGGGCAAGGCATTGCTCGACTCGGTGAGGGCAGGCAAGGTGAGCGAGGAGGTCATCGACCAGCGCGTCAGGGAAATCCTCAGGGTGAGACTGACGGTGAAACCCATCGCCAAGGCGGATGCCAACCGACTGCCGGTGGGCAACGACGAGGAGATGGGCATCGCTCTGAATGTGGCGCGACGCTCCATCGTACTGCTCAAGAACGAGGGTCTGCTGCCCATCGATACCAAACGGGTAAGGAACATCGCCGTAGTCGGTGAGAACGCCGTCACCACGATGGCGTTAGGTGGTGTGGGCGCCGGTGTGAAGACACGCCGTGAAATCACGCCCCTCGAGGGTTTGCAGCAGGCTTTGGGCGACAAAGTTAAACTTACCTATGTGCCTGGCTACAAGAGCTTTGACCGTGACAGCCGCAACAAGAGGATGAGTCCGGTGCAGGAGGCAGACAAGAAACTCATGGCGGAGGCGGTGAAGGCTGCCAAGCGCGCCGACATGGTGCTCTTCTTCGCAGGCGACAACCGCGAGGTGGAAACAGAAGGTTCCGA
>CAMZHP010000229.1 GCA_947306845.1 uncultured Prevotellaceae bacterium | reverse complement strand
AGATAGACAAAGTCGGCTTCCTCAAGGCTCAGCAGGATGGACATGACAGCCAACCTCAACTGGCTATGCAGCAAAGGGTCAAGTTCTTTCATGCTGTTTCCAAATTCTTCCTTTTAAGAAAAAAGCCAAAGGCGGTGATCGTCACGGCGGCAACGATTGTCAGAACTACCATGGCACAACCAAATTCGAATATGGGTGATACTTCAAAGTTGACCATAAACGCCACCAAAGGTATGGAGGCTCCCGGCAATCCGGACATCGGTGCAAGTTTCATTCCAAGCAACTGACTGCTTATCAGACACCCAATAATGAGCAGAAGGCATTGAATCAACGGAACAGCCCAATAATGTGCCAACAGATTCAAATATGAGCCCAGAGAAAAAAGGAGCCCAACCATAATCATCAGAGGAATGGCAAAGCCTATACCGCAAACAGTGTCCCATGTGATCTTCAGCATATTGTCTGTATAACTCAGCGAAGCACCGTTTCTTTTAATGGCCTTGCGTACGACATACCATGCACAGATATTCCATACCACCAAAAGGGACATGTTGACAACGGCGAACCAATGATTTTCTGTGAGCATGGTAAATACCCCTGTCAACAACGTCAAGACCATCAGCAACAGACCCAAATAAATGAAATTGTTCCCATCAACCACATTGCGCCTCGTCTTTTGTATCATCTGGGTGATAATCTCCAGACTCTCTTTCTCAGAAATCTTCTTATCTTCCATTTTTCTTTCTCATTTTTCTCCTATCAAATGATAACAGGAGGTGGTTTTACATTCGGTTTATTTTTTAAACCATCTCGGTAAAAAGAGAAGCAAGGAGGTCGACTCTCACTTGCTTAAGCTAGCATCATTCTCTTCTCACACCAATGATTTCAAAGGCAAAATTAGTACGGTTTATTTTATAAACCAAATTTTTGGAGAAGAAAATGCTGTTTTTTAACATTGGTTTACAAAATAAACCAACAGAGGGAACTATTCAATTTCCCGTCATTTTTTTTCTCTATGCCTCTGTCTCTTTGTGTTGAATTAGTCTTCGTGCCATTTCGAGCCTTTCGTGGTTCCTTTAACATATAATTGCCGTATAATTATACATTAATTTTAACTCATGAAGGTTCAAAAATGGGAGAAAATGAGTACTTTTGCACAATTATGTGCTACAACGATGAAGAAAGGTCGTGTTATGGCGATTTCAATTTGAATTGAACAGAAAATGAAGCAACCTGTCGATGGGTCATTGCCCTACAACGATTACGGGCGATGGATCAGGCAACGGATGGGCATGCGGATGCAAAAACTTCCTGTCAACGCTGGTTTCAGCTGTCCCAACAGAGACGGACGGCTGTCCACTCAAGGTTGCTCATTCTGTGACAACAGCAGTTTCACTCCGCCATACTGCCAGCCCAATGCCTCCATCACCCAGCAACTGGAGGCGGGCAAGCGCTTCTTTTCCCGAAAATATCCCAACACAGGTTATTTGGCCTATTTCCAGTCGTTCTCCAACACCTATGCAGACACCGACATCCTGCGCGAACGCTATGAGGAAGCGCTCGCGGTGGAAGGCATCCGCGGACTTGTCGTCAGCACACGGCCCGACTGCCTCTCCACCAGTTGTCTTGACTATTTGGAAGAACTAAGCCGCCGTACCTTCCTCACGGTTGAGATAGGCATCGAGTCGATGAACGACAGCACATTGATGAACCTCAACCGCCAACACGACACATGGTGTGTGCTCCAGGCCACAGAAGCCTTGGCCAGTCGTAGCATCATCACTTGTGGCCATGTGATTCTCGGACTGCCCCAAGAGAGCGAGGAGGAAATGCTCCGGCAGGCTCAGCAAATATCACAACTTCCCATTCAGATACTCAAAATCCATCAGCTCCAAGTGCTGCGGGGAACTGCCCTCGCCAGATGCTGGGAGCAAGGGGATATCCGTGTTTCAACCCCAAACGAATATCTGTCGCTGCTGGCACAATACATCTGTAGGCTACGGAACGACCTCGTACTGGAGCGCTTTTTCTCCTCCTCCCCCATCTCAATGGTAATAGCACCACAATGGGGCATCCGCCCATCCATACTCAACAATAAACTGACCGAACTGATGCGCGAAAAAGGATGGCACCAAGGCATTTTCGCCACCCAACAATAGGAAAAAGAAAGTAACTCTTCATTCTTCACTCTTCACTCTTCATTCTTCACTCCTCACTCTTCACTCTTCACTTTCAATTTCTCAATCACCACTCTGTCGGCTGGCAACCAGCCTACGCTCTCCAATTCATCTTTCCTGAGCCATCGTGCCGCCTCATGTTCATTCAGGTGCATCGCCTCCGTCAGCAATGAGCAGAGGAAGCAATGCATGGTCAGGTGAAACTTCGGGTAGTCATACTCCACTGTACACAGGAACTCATCCACGTTGATATCCGCCGACAGTTCCTCTCGTATCTCCCGCGTCAGAGCCTCCTCCGGTGTCTCCCCTGGTTCCATCTTGCCGCCGGGAAACTCCCACCAGTCTTTCCAATCGCCATATCCCCTTTGGGTGGCGAAGACTTCACTCTTTTTACGGATAATGGCGGCTACAACTTCTATTCGCTTCATGGTGTCTCTGGGTATCTTTTCCTTTTCTTCTTGCGCACCGCAAAGATATACAATTCATGCAACTCTTGCAAATTGAAGGCAGTGAAAGAGGTTGGGTGCTGATGACATTCATGATGAAATGATAGGATTGCATCACGTTTTTGCAGTGTTTTGCGACATATTTTGAAGGGGGTGGAGGGCTTTGTCGCAAATGCCGCTCCATGTCGCACGCTTTGGGGAAAGAATTCACAAAAAATCATGGTCTGTCGTCAAAACCGCTCTACCTTTGCATCGGCAAAAGCAAAAAAGCTCAGCCAATCACAACAAAAAAGAGATCATCAACAAGAAAGTAAAACTAAAAAAATAAAAACAAAATGAAAGCAAGAATCACTTTAATGGTTGCAATGATGACGATAGTTCTCACAGCCGCAGCAATGCCTTACACAGACGCACGTAACAAAGCCATGTTCCTCACCGACAAGATGGCATACGAACTCAACCTGACTGAATCACAACTGGAGGCAGTCTATGAGATCAACCTCGACTACATGCTCAACATTGACGAGGAAGCCGACATGTACGGATTCAACTGGGAAATCCGCAACCGCGACATGGCACAGGTACTCTCCGACTCACAGAACAGTCAATATCTCGCCAGCGAGTGGTTCTGCCGCCCCTTCACGATGAATGCAGAAGGCTTAATGATGGCTGTCAACAACCGCTACGACAACGGACAGTTCCTCATGCAGCTGCCAACTGAGGTCCTCACCTACAAGGGTGGCCACAACCTGGTGGATGCCAGCTTCTATTCCAACCGACACTTTGACAAGCCGGAAACTCTCAGACTTCTCGGTCAGGCAGAATAAAAAACCAACACACTGCAAGTATTCTCATAAACAATGGCTATCCCCACATCCCTCCGTATAGAGGGTGTGGGGATTTTAGCATAGGAGATTGTTGTCGGCGAACTCGGAGACAGACAACGGACGCTACTCCTCCTCCCAAAGATTTTGGTTGAGGACATTGCTTTCTTCGTCACCGCCCAATTCTATTTCATTCTCTTTGAAGTCATTCACTTTTACGCTTGCTGCATCCACATACATAATGGATTGACAGAGATAGTCCATTACAATCTCTGTGATGGGGGGTATGTAAGTTCTCATTTTTCTTGATTTCATTGGAATATTTTTTCACCGTTTGCGTTTAGTAATGCCGTTCCCATACTGATCTTCAGCGTGTTGATGTACCCCATCTTGAGTTCTGCACCCAAGGGGAGATACACTGATCCTGGCTTGTTGGCTTCACCGACTTTGTATCCATCAGTTTCATTGTAGATCTTGCATTGAATCTCAATGTAGCTATCTTTTGGCGAACCATTCTTGTCCCATCCTTTTAGTGTCTGAGGCAGGAGGAAAAGATAATCACCTTCTTTAGATAGCAGTTTGTATTCTTCCTCTATTTCGATATCACCATCATCATCTCCTTGGGAAACAGCATCACTATATGCTGCGATGACATAATCTGCAGGAACATCGTCCAACGACCAACAGTTCTCATTATCCTCATCAAAAGCATATTCACCTTCTCCCAATATATGATGCAGCACAACTTTTCCGACATTGACGGTATAGTTGCTGAGGCTTGAGGTCTTCTTCAGTCTCACTTGCACAGCAGCACTGATATGGTCGAAAGTCATGGGCACAACGCCATTATGGTCATTGTAGCTGACAATATTCTTGCCGGCCAACAAATCTGTCTGACTGGCGGAATTCCCATCGACCACGACGGAAATGATAGCCTTACCCATATTTGATGAAATATTTGTAACGTCATCCTGATCCTCATCTTCATCATTATAATTATAGGCATAAAAGGTCAGTTTATTATCTCTGTTTCCCTGATCACCTTCTTCATAATAACCTTCAGGCCAATTTTGCAGCCCACCCCAGAAATCATCCTTACTTCTTTTCAATAAGAAAGGCGAACCAAAATGACTATGACTTTCAGTCACCACTTTTTCTCCCCAGAAAAATACTTTAAACTCATCGAGTGTCGATGTAGTGACTTTCGGGGCACGTCCGGGTGCTCCCTTTGGTGCATCGGGGTCAGCCAACGGTCTCTCCGTGGCAGTCATCACGATGGGATACGATTTCTTTTCTGGCTGCTCAAACTCTGAGTCGTCATCAGAGGAGCACGACAGAATCATTGCCAACGGCAAAGCAATCAATAGAAATTTGTAACAATTCATTTTCCAAATAGATTTATAAATTCACTTCTAAAATCTTCTTTTTTCCTTGACTAATCACAAAACGGTCATAGAAGGTGTAAAAAACTTTCTTATCATACGAATAGTAACACACCGTGGCCACTTCGTTCTCCCGTTTGCCATATACGTAGAAAGTATGCGGGGATTTGGGATAGACAGGGTCTGCATGGGAAATGCCGCGGCATTCATCATCCACAAATACTGCCACCAGGTCGTTCTCTGTACATTTGAAAGATGTCTCCGAAAGATTGGCGATGCTGAAAGTGAGTTCCATCTGTATAGGATACTTCGTTGACCCTGCCACCAATGATGGCATGAAGTCCTCTTCGATGCCATAGGTCTTTTCTGACTGGAAGGTCTCATATCCGACGCGTGAGAACGTCTGGTGCAACTGGCAGGAGTAGTATTTCAAGGTAAATCCCACATCGTTCCCACTATCCTCATTGCCAAGAATCTTCAGGATGAAGAACACCTCGCCCAACTCATTGACAAACGAGCCATCCTCACGGGTAGCAGGATGGGCAAATGCCCTCATCTCATCATTGATGAACACAGTCATCATGTCGTCCATAGATGCGAAGGGAGCAAGGGTATTGTCCAACTTCACCACTACCATAGACCAAGTCTCAAAAGCCTTTGGGTCTGGCTGCATCGACTCCCAATTGGGTACTGCCTCATCCGAACTCCAATCAATCTGCCATGCAGGAATGGTCTCTGCTGCCGTTGTCATATAATTGGGATTATCTACCGGAACGTCAGGAGTCGGAGTGTCTGGAATCGGAGTTTCCGTCTTGTCGTCATCGTCTGACCCGCAGCCCCACACAAGTGTGAGGACTGCGAGCAGCAACGTATGAATGAAATACTTATTTTTCATCATTGTATGTCAATTATCAATTT
>CAMZHP010000228.1 GCA_947306845.1 uncultured Prevotellaceae bacterium | reverse complement strand
GGTCGCCGAAGCGAACGCCCAGGGCATTCACGGCAAGGCCATCACGCCCTTCCTCCATGCCCGCATCAAGGACCTGACCGGTGGCGACAGCCTGGACAGCAACATCCAGCTGGTGCTCAACAACGCCCGCCTGGCCGCCCGCACCGCTGCCGCATTGAAAATGTAGCAGAAACGGTTATCTGAATTCTCGGGCATCAATATAGCAACCATGCTCCTTGACGTGCTCGATGAGATGGCGGAACACGTGCACATGCTTTAGCAAGTCAGGATTGCCCACCACCACCATCTGCTCTCGGGCCCGGGTGAGCGCCACATTGAGCTTTCGGTCGATGACAGCCCCTTCCTCCTCAAAGATGTTCGCTGTCAGGAAATCCAGTTGAGAATAGCGCTGGATGGTGAAACCATAGATGATGACCTCACGCTGGCTCCCCTGGAAGCGCTCCACGGTATCGATGTCGATATCCATCAGTGAGGCAATACCTGTCTGTTTCAACTGCTTCTGAATGGCAGCAATCTGATGTCTGTAGGGCACGATGACCCCTATCGTCTCCTTGGGCTGGAACGGTTTTCCGTTGTTGGCATACAACATGTAGATTTCCCTCGCTATTCTGGCGATAACCGCCGCCTCCTCGTGGTTGGTCTTTCCATATCCAGTCATTTTTTCCGGCCAGACGGCAGCAAATATCACCCTGTGCGATGCCAGCAACTGCTGCATGGCATTGTCTTTCTCCACCTGGGCAAACGAAAGAGCACACCTCTGATGAGCCAGCGGCACCTCATCGAGGCTGCCATGGTAGAACGATTGGTTGGGAAACATTGCCACATCATGGTGCATCCTGCCTTGTTTGCCAAATTGAAAGACACACCCGTCCTTGTCCCTGCACGCATGGAGCAACCGCTCAAACAACGACAGCCTGCAGTTGACCAAGCCCATATCATTCAACGTCTTTTCTGTCACTTTCGATGCCTCCTCCGTTTGCTGAACGACAGCAGGCAACTGCTTGTGGTCGCCGATGAGCACGAATTTTCTGACCGCATTCCCTCCCCTGTGCTGAGCGCAGAGGATACCCAGCAGATGAGGTTCGAGAATCTGTGATGCCTCATCAATGATGGCTAAGGAGAAATCGCGCAGTGAGAACAGATCCGTATTGCCCAGCATGGTCGCCGTGGTAGCCACCACCACTTCCGCCGAGACAAGCATATCCCTCACCTGAGCCACGTTGCCCAGGGTCTCCGCCCTCGGCCCCACCACATGGTCGCGGTATTCCTCCGGACATGTCGCACTGTTGCCCAAGCGCAGGAAGTCGATACCGTGCTCCACCAGTTTGGAGCAAATCTCATTCACCGCCCTGTTGGTATAAGAGAGCAGGAGCACGGAACCACCCTCAGCCAGTTCCTCCTGCAGCATGTTCACCAGGCCGTGGGATGTCTTTCCCGTTCCCGGCGGTCCGATGAGGATGAAAAAGTCCTCTGCCCTGACAAACCTGCGTATCATCTCGTCAAAAGCGCCGTATGTCCCTATTGGTTGGCGGTCCGTGTCAACCCTTGGAGCTCTCTGTGCCAGCAACAGCTGCTGCCTGTCTGGCAATGCCGTGAGCACCGATGCCACAGACTTGTACAACGAGGTGAATGAAGACTCCATGGAATCATGCTCAATGGCCCACCTCACCTTTTCCTCCTTCAGTTTGAACACCGATGTGTTTTTCTGTGGAGCTCTCAGCCTCAGCGTCACGCTGTCGGGTGTAAGATGGGTGAGCGAGCATCTGATGACCATCGTCTGTGTGGCATTGGGCTGTTTTCCCTCTTCGTACGGATACAGCACCACGATGTCGCCCTCTCGGAAATTGGGCAGGCTGTCCTCCTGTTCAGACCTCGACAGCACCACCTCACCGATGCCGTTTTCCTTGCCTTCATCATTCAGTTGGGTGATGCGCAGGGAGTCAAGAATGCTTCCCGCCGCCCTTTTCTCTTCAGCGGATGAATTCCACAGGGCAGACAATCCGCTCGCCTCCTTGGCTGGTGTGCCGATTTTGGAGAGCACATGTTCGCGAGCGACGAAAGCCAGCATACGGTAGAAATAATCAGCCACCAGCGGCTCGGCATTTTGGATAGGACGCAGCACCTTCTCCAATTTGGGCAAGATGGAGCCCAACCAAAAGTTCTCATTGACTGGTTTGGTCTTGAGGCTATCTGGGGTGAGTGAGCCATAGATGCCCCTCCCCTCGCCTTCCGCCAACATGAGCATCAGGGCCACCACCTGGTTGCGCACTCTCATCGCCTCTGCCAAGAGTTTGGGAGCCGGTCCCTCTGCGAGGAGCCCTTTCTCATACTTGGAATAAAGCAGGAAACTGTTGACTTGCCTGTTGGGGATATGATAGTTGTAGTGTAGCAGCGCCCTGTAGAGCAACACCTGCACATAGTGTTTCTCCACATGCCCTCCCATGTAGTACATCTTGCCCGACTTCTGTTCGATGAGCACTTTCATGTCCTCCTGCAGAAGGTCCATACGTCCCTGAATGCCCAGCATTTCGCAGAAGAACGAGGGTTCGAGCAACACTTGGGCGGCATCATAACCAGGTATCTGCGTGAACGCCACGTTCACCATACCCTGTATGATGCGTCTCTGTCTTTTCGCATCTTCATGGAAGAGTTGATTGTTCATGTCGGGGCATGTTGACAGTTTGAGTGCATTGTGTCGGAAAAAAGTTCTGAGGCTTTTGACATATTCCATTGGGTGTCCTCCCTGATGGATAGCCTCGTCGAGCAGTTGACTGGCGAAGTTACCAAAGAGGAGAGCCATGCTGTTCGCCGAGGGGGCAAGCATATTGACGAGATAGATGTATGGTGTGTTGCCATAATCCTCAAAACAACCAGCAATTGACGAAATATCCACAAAGAAATCTGGTTGAAACACAATTAGTTGCGGATGATATACGCCATCTCTGAGGGAAGGTCGGATGACATTGACCCTATCGCCCACCCTCACCAGGTCTTTCATATAGGAGAAGTCGCCGAAGGGAGAGTCTGGCTCCGCACATGCCACTTTGACTGAGCGCATGTCACCATCGATGGACTGCACGATGAGCATATTATTTTCCACCGCCCGCACCACCGCCCTGATGCAGTCTTCCGACACCCCCTTGAAAGGTTGCGGCGAGTAGGCAGCAGGCAGCAGTCGGCGCAGGTCCTCAGGCAGTTGGATGCCATATACCTTCGTCACGAAATGGCACACCGTCTTCACATCGTATTTCCACTCCTGCGTCAGTGTGGCCTCATCACAGGAGTCCGTCTGACTGGCGCGGCATCTGAACGCATTGAGCCGCTGAAGGTCAGCCATCGGGTAATCCATCACGCGGCACACATAGTCGAGTTTGGAAAACGGCCCTGAGAAAGTGAGTGCGCTCGTCGCGGTCTGCTCATTGAGCACCTCAATGAAAACGACATAAAGACGGTCATACCTGCAGCGGATGTCTTCCTGCTCAGTATTCAACAAATCGCGGATATCCTCAAAAATAGACAGTGCCCTAAGTTGGTGGGAGTTTTCCATGTGTCTTTTGTTTCTGGCTTTATTGATTATTGATGATGCAATTCTTTTATTCTTTTGGTGACAAAATTACAAATAAATCGTCAATTTATAAAATATTTTTCTATACCTTTGTCATCACCATGCGTAAACCTAAATACTGTCCAAAATGAAACGAGTAACCTGTGTACACACCGCGATGGCCCTTGTGGGGCCGCTGACCGAGATTTTCAAGAAGTATCTGCCCGAGGTGAAGCTCAACCATATCGCCGACGACAGTCTGATACAGGAAGTGATAGCCAACGATGGCGTGACGCCTGCCGTGCGCCGCCGTCTGTTATCATATTACACGGCAGCCGCCGATGGAGGAGCCGATGTGGTGTTCAACACCTGTTCGTCGGTGGGCGACATCGCCGACATGGGCAACACCATCGCCCCCATCCCCGTTTTCCGTATCGACTACCCGATGGCAGCCAAGGCTGTGGCAGAAGCCGACCGCATCGGCGTCATTTCCACCCTACCCACAACGCTCGCCCCCACACGCCGCCTGTTGGAGCGAGCCGCCAAGGAGGCAGGGCGCCAGGTGACATTGGTTGACGGATTGGCTGCGGGTGCTTTCCAAGCCGGACAGTCTGGCGACGGCGAGACTCACGACCGGCTCATCGCCGAGGCAGCCGCCAAGATTGCCGACGAGGTAGATCTGTTCGTGCTCGCCCAAGGTTCTGTGGCTCGCATGGAAGAGCGTCTCTCCGACATCACGGGCAAGCCCGTCCTGTCGAGTCCCGTTCTCGGTGTGAAAGGCTTGCGTGACTTCCTGCATATCGACGAATGATGAAGAACCGCCACGCCATCCTCACCATGCTCGTACTGCTGGGCATGGTGACCTTTCTCGACCGCATCAACATCAGCGTGGCAGGGTCGTCGATCATGCACGACCTCCATCTGTCCGCCTCACAGTGGGGATGGGTGCAGAGCGCCTTTATCCTCTCCTATGGGCTGATGCAGATTCCAATGGGTGCTTTCGGCGACCGCCATGGCCACCGAAAGGTGCTCACGCTGATTGTGATGTGGTGGTCGCTGTTCACCTGCTTCACAGGCATGGCAGGTGGCCTTGCGTCGCTGATTGCCATCCGCTTCTTGTTCGGCATCGGCGAGGCGGGCAGTTCACCATGCTCCACAGGTGTCATCAGCCGCTGGTTTCCCAAAGAGGAAGTCGGCAAGGCGCAGGGCTACGTATGGGCAGCGAGCCGACTGGGCGGTGCCCTCACCCCCTTCGTGGTCATTCCCGTGATGGCATGGATGGGCTGGCGGTCAGCCTTCTATCTGTTGGGTGTCCTTGGCATGATATGGGCCGCCGTATGGTATTTCTGCTACCGCGACCGTCCTGTGGCAACCGGAGACAGTCCTGCCCCAACGACAGCAGCTCTGTCGGATGAGGTCTCTTCGGCAACAAAAGCCAAAGACGCCTCCGCGAAGACCAGCATCCCCTGGCGCAAGATTCTTCATTCCAGCCAGTTCTGGATTATCTGCGCCATGTATTTCTTCTATGCCTTTGGAAGTTGGTTTTTCTTCAGTTGGTTTCCCACGTTTATGGAACTGGGTCGGGGCTTTGACAAGAGCGAACTGACATACGCCGTGGCAGTTCCCTTTGTGATGAGCATGATAGGCAACATCAGCGGTGGTTATCTCACCGATCGCCTGTCCTCCCGATATGGCGTCAACATCGGGCGCAAGGCATTGGGTTCCACTTCCCTCGCCGTCTCCGCCGTATGTATGTTCCTCGCTGCATTTATTCCCGGCAAGATGGCTGTCTTTGTCTTCCTCTCACTCTGTTTCGGCATATTCGACCTGATGCTTCCGAGTGCCTGGGCCTTATGCATCGACATCGGCAAGCAGCATGCCGGCACTATCTCCGGTGCGATGAACACCGCCGGCAACATTGGCGGATTCTTCTGCGGCATCATCTTCGGCATCCTGGTCGAGTCTTCGGGCAACTACAACCTGCCTCTGTACATGATCGCCGTGATGCTGCTGATAAGCGCCGTCCTCTTCACTTTCATCAAGCCCAACAAACCGATAGTGTGAGAGGGCGGTTATCTTCCGCCGCCGCCACCGCCGCCGGAGTAGCCGCCACCGCCGCCGATTGACGAATAGTTCGAGAAACCTGAGGAAGATGTGGAGCGGTCTGCCATTCGCTCAACAGCATTGGTAGTGGCGGTGTAAATGGAGTCGCTG
>CAMZHP010000227.1 GCA_947306845.1 uncultured Prevotellaceae bacterium | reverse complement strand
TCACCACAACCACAAGTGATTTGTTATTGCGCTGAATCAGTTGGAAGATATTCATATCCTGTGCCTCAATCCCACGAGTGGCATCAATCATCAGGATGCACACATCAGAATTTTCAATGGCCCGTATGCTTCGCATGACAGAATAGAATTCCAAGTCCTCTGTCACCTTGTTCTTGCGCCTGATGCCGGCGGTGTCCACAAGATAGAAGTCGAAACCGAACTTGTCGTAACGGGTGTAGATACTGTCGCGGGTGGTACCCGCGATATCTGTGACGATATGCCTGTCCTCTCCGATAAAGGCATTGATGAGGCTGCTCTTGCCTGCGTTGGGGCGTCCCACAACAGCAAAGCGAGGTATGCCATCCTCTATATCGTCTTTGCCAGATTCCTTCAGGTTGCCTAGCACGATGTCGAGCAAGTCGCCAGTTCCGCTTCCTGTGGCTGCACTGATGCAGATGGGGTCGCCCAGACCCAATTTGTAGAACTCAGCGGCCTCGCTATATTGGTCGAAATTGTCAGCTTTATTCACGACAAGCAGCACGGGCAACTTCGCTCTGCGCAAGATAAGTGCCACATCTTCATCCCAGTCGGTCAGTCCGGTAGTGATATCAACGAGGAAGAGCACCAAATCGGCTTCCTCGGTGGCGATGATGACCTGTTTGCGAATTTCTTCCTCAAAAATATCATCCGACTTGACAACCCATCCGCCGGTATCCACGACGGAGAACTCACGGCCATTCCACTCACATTTGCCATACTGACGGTCGCGGGTTGTTCCGGCTTCATCACTGACGATGGCCTTGCGTGATTTGGTCAGTCTGTTGAAAAGTGTCGATTTTCCCACATTGGGACGTCCGACTATTGCTACTAAATTTCCCATTTTATCTATTATTTGGTGAGGTTGTGAGGTGTGGACCTCAATACCTATTCTGGATTATATCCGAAATGGTCGAGTTCACGCTTTGAGCTTCTCCAGTCCTTGTCAACCTTGACGAATGTTTCCAGGAAGATGTGCTTGCCAAAGAATTTCTCCAGTGCCTTGCGCGCCTCTGTGCTCACTTTCTTCAGGGCAACGCCTTGATGCCCGATGATGATTCCCTTCTGAGAGTCGCGCTCCACATAAATGACCGCACTGATGCGGATGAGCTTTTCCTCTTCCTTGAATTGCTCCACGCCTACCTCCACCGAATAGGGGATCTCCTTATCATAATAGAGCAAGATTTTCTCACGAATGATCTCAGAGACGAAGAAGCGGGCGGGCTTGTCTGTCAGCTGGTCTTTGTCAAAATAGGGAGGGCTGTCGGGCAGCAATTCGCTGATACGCTTGAGCAGGACATCTGTGCCAAACTTATTGGCAGCTGAGATAGGTAGGATCTCAGCCTCGGGCAACAACCGGTGCCAATGCTCCACCACTTCAACCAGTCCCTTCTGGTCGGTCAGGTCAATCTTGTTGATGAGCAGCAACACAGGAATAGTGAGGCTGCGCACTTTTTCCAAGAAATCCAAGTTTTTCTCCGGGTTTTCCACCACATCGGTTACATAGAGCAGCACATCGGCATCGGCCAGTGCCGACTCCGAGAAGGCCAACATCGACTCCTGCAGCTTATAGTTGGGTTTGAGCACGCCTGGTGTGTCGGAAAAGACAATCTGCATGTCATCCGTGTTGACAATTCCCATGATGCGATGCCGGGTGGTCTGTGCCTTGAATGTGGCAATGGAGATACGCTCGCCCACGAGCTGATTCATCAGCGTGCTCTTGCCGACATTGGGGTTGCCTACGATATTAACAAATCCTGCCTTATGTTTCATTGTTTTCAAATGACAAAAAACGCATCGTTTCATAGTCGAAGGATGCGTTCTGAGGTTATTGGAGTTCTTGTTTATTTCACAGGGGCAGCGGCTGCAAAGCCATCGTATGCCCATCTGAGATAGGAAGCACCGTGCACAAAACCTGCCCCGAAGGCGGTCAGTATGAGGTTGTCGCCCCGCTTGAGGCGGTTCTCATATTCCCAAAGCGCCAATGGAATGGTGCCTGCGCTGGTGTTGCCAAAATGTTCGATGTTGACCATTACTTGTTCCATGGGCAGTTCCAGCCGGCGTGCCACAGCCTCGATAATACGCATATTGGCCTGATGAGGCACTATCCATGTGATATTGTCCTTGTTGAGGCCGTTTCGCTCAGCAATGAGCGCGCAGTCATCACTCATATTGGTCACCGCATAGCGGAACACCGTGCGTCCCTCCTGATAGAGATAGTGCAAACGGTGGTCGACAGTGAAATGCGAGGGTGGGCAAACAGAACCTCCAGCCTTCATGTGAAGGAAAGGAAGTCCTTTTCCATCTGTGCGGAAATAGGAATCTTTGTATCCCATCTCCTCGTCATCTGCGGCCTCTACGAGGACTGCTCCCGCGCCATCGCCAAAGAGCGGACAAGTGGCACGGTCGGTATAGTCAACCATGGAGGACATCTTGTCGGCTCCCACTACGATGATTTTCTTGTAACGCCCGCTCTCAATCATGGAAGCGGCGTTGTCAAGCGCATAAAGGAAACCGCAACAGGCGCCCCAGAAATCGAATGCGTAAGCGTTTTTCAGCCCCAGCTTTCCCAACACAATGGATGCTGTGGAGGGAAACTGGTAGTCAGCTGACGAAGTGGCCAGAATGAGGGCATCAATGGTATCGGGATCCACACCCGTCTTCTTGACCACCATCTTGGCAGCCTTGCGGGCCATGTACGATGTTCCGAGACCTTCTTCTGTGAGAATGCGGCGCTCCTTGATGCCCACGCGCGTCATTATCCACTCATCGTTGGTCTCCACCATCCTCGACAGTTCCTCATTGTTGAGTACATAGTCGGGAACATATCCTCCAACTCCGGTGATGATCGCTCTGGTCTTGCCCATTTTACTCTACGGTTTCCTTCACGATAGCGACCTTGCCTCTATAATAGCCACAGGTAGAGCATACGGTGTGGTATACATAGTAAGCGCCGCAGTTGGGGCAAAGTGCCAAAGTGGGTGCAATTGCCTTGTCGTGGGTTCTTCTCTTCAGTGTACGAGTCTTTGACTGTCTTCTTTTTGGATGTGCCATTTTTGTATTATTCTTTTATTGTTGACTTTAATTTTTCCAAATCTTTCCAACGCGGGTCCGTGTCCGGTGTATCTTCCTCATGGATGCTCATTTCCTCAATGCGAGCCACCATCTCTGGGTTGCAAGCTCCTTCGGCATGCACATGCCTTGTAGGGATGGCCAGGGCAACTATCTCGTATATCAGCCAAGACACGTCGAGCACCCCTTCCTCTGCAGGTATGGTGATGACCTCGTCTTCGTCTGAATAGCTATCACCCAACCTTACAACGAGACTGCTATCTGTGCAAACTGGCTGCTGCAGGTCTTCGAGACACAAATCGCAAGCCACCGTGGCCTCTCCTTCGACATGAAAACGGAGATCGAAGACTCCTGCCCTCTTTCTCACCGAAAGGCTGACTCGGAGAGCTCCTCCCCTCACATCTGAGGCCTCAATGGACTCAAAATAGTCATTGTCAAGAATGAAATCGAAAGTGCTCTCTTCCAGCTTCAAACCCTTCAAGTCTATCTTAAATCTTTCTAAACTACCCATTTGGGCTGCAAAGTTACAACTTTTTTTTGAATTGGATGAAAAAAAACAGGAAATTCGTCACTTAAGCCGTTCTTTCAAGCCAAATGAAGACAACCTACATGGCAAAAAGTCTCTTTTTCATCCATCTCGATGATTTCGAAGCTCGATTCTGAACGTGGTGCCTTTTCCTATTTCTGATGACTTGACGAAGATTTTCCCCTGATGGTATTCTTCAATGATTCGTTTGGCCAGGGAGAGTCCCAACCCCCATCCTCGTTTCTTTGTAGTGAAGCCTGGGGTGAA
Organism: uncultured Prevotellaceae bacterium; assembly: GCA_947306845.1. Next base: position 1,874 of record CAMZHP010000227.1, on the reverse strand, counting down.
AACATTGCGGATATCTTTCTTTCGGATACCCTTGCCTGTGTCCTCCACCTCGATGCAGGTATGCCCATCACTCTCGCTTGCACGGAGCGTGATGCGCCCCTCTCCCTCCATGGCATCGACAGCATTCTTGCAAAGGTTCTCTATCACCCATTCGAAGAGCTGGGGGTTGATGTCAGCGATGAGGTCCTCGTCCGGGAATTCAGTCACCATTTTCACTTTGGAGGAAGTACGACGGTTCATGTAGTCGACCACATGAGTGGTTACCTCGGTAAGACTGCTGGGTGTGAGCTCAGGCAGCGAACCTATTTTGGAAAAGCGGTCGGCGATGAGTTGCAGTCGCTTGACATCCTTGTCCATCTCTGGCAGCAGGTCATCATCAGGATACGACTCCTTGAGGATCTCCGTCCATGCCATCAGACTGGAGATGGGGGTCCCCAACTGATGGGCAGTCTCCTTGGAAAGCCCTACCCACACTTTGTTCTGCTCTGCACGTTTGGATGTCAGCAGGGCAAAAATGGCGATGACGACAAACACCATGACGATGCCCAACTGCACATAAGGCCACATGGAGAGGCGCTTGATCATCACAGAATCATCATAACAGACATTGATGAAGTCGCCGCTACCCTCGTCATTGAGGTAAATCTTGATGACTTGTCCCGCCTTCAGCATGGCCTGCCCCATCACAGAGGCTTTTTGCAAGCTGTCGGCATAGTCTGTACCGTGAGGGTCTATGTTGCGGAATGTGGTAGCAGTGCCATGCCGGTCGAGCACGATGACAGGGATGGTGTTGTTCTCATTGATGACCTTCAGCACCAGATTGAGATCTGTTTGCTCATCCGCCTGGTTGAGGGCACGCATAGCTTCCGCCCACACCTCCATCTTGTTGTGCTCCTCTATGGAGAGGTCGTGAACCAGATAATGGGAGATGAAAAGTGAGGCCATGGCAATAAGCACAGCCGCCACCACAAGGATGATTTTCACCTGACGTATCCTATCCGTCCACTGCATGAAGAGAAGTGATGTGGTTTAGAGGTGTTTTCTATCTGAGAAGAGATGATTTATCCAAAGAAGAAGTAGCCGATGAAGACAGCAGCAATGACTCCCGCAAAGTCGGCAGAGAGTCCGCAGGCAACAGAATAGCGGTATTTGCGTATGCCCACACTGCCGAAATAAACGGCAAGGATGTAGAATGTGGTGTCCGTGCAGCCCTGGATGATGCTCGACAGGTGTCCGATAAATGAGTCAACTCCGAAATGAGTGAAGTTCTCCAGCATCATTCCGCGTGCGGCCGGACCGCTGAGCGGTTTCATCAATGCCACGGGGAGGGCTCCCACGAAATCGGAATTGAAGCCCAGCTTCTCCACACCGGCCTCTACCAGTTCCTGCAGCATCTGCATGCCTCCAGATGCACGGAAGATACCGACCGCCACAAGGATGGCCACCACATAAGGAATGATGGTCACAGCTACGCCAAAGCCACCCTTGGCTCCCTCAATAAAAGAGTTGTAGACATTAATTTTCTTGATGAAACCCGAAAAGATGAAAATCATGATGGCTCCCAGAATCATCACACTGGTGAGCACCCTGCAGAAATGCTGCATCTCCTCCTGATTCATGCCATGGATGGCAAAGAACAAGGCCCCCACGAAGGCGGCGATGACACCGAACATGAGGAGGATATAGCGGTTGAAGAGGTTAATGCGCTGATAGATAGAGCACACGATGAGTCCAAAGACAGTGGAGCACAGCGAGGTAAGCAGCAAAGGGATGAAAACATCTGTGGGATCGGCAGCTCCGCTTTGCGCTCTGTAAGCCATGATGGAAATAGGGATAATGGTGATGCCCGACGTGTTGAGCGTGAGAAACATAAT
>CAMZHP010000226.1 GCA_947306845.1 uncultured Prevotellaceae bacterium | reverse complement strand
CCTTGACGATACGTCCGCCTGAGCGAGCCTCGTCCATGCCCTGTACCTGTCCGCGACGCTTGTTCAGGTCTCCGATTACGTCGCCCATATTCTCCTCGGGTGTAACCACCTCAAGTTTCATGATAGGCTCCATGAGCACCGGAGCAGCCTTCACGCAAGCATCCTTGTAAGCCTGGATGGCAGCGATCTCGAAGGAGAGCTGGTCGGAATCGACGGGGTGGAATCCACCATCCACGACAGTCACCTTGAGGGAGTCAACTGGGTATCCGCCGAGGACACCGTTCTTCATGGCCGACTCAAATCCTTTCTGGATGGAGGGGATATACTCCTTGGGGATGTTTCCACCCTTCACCTCGTTGACGAACTGCAGCGGTCCATTGGCCTTGACGTCATAGTCCTCGTCGACAGGTCCTACCTGTACCAAGATCTTGGCATACTTGCCACGTCCGCCGGTCTGCTTCTTGTAAACCTCCTCAATCTCCACTGTGCGAGTGATGGCCTCCTTGTAGTTAACCTGTGGCTTGCCTTGGTTGCATTCCACTTTGAACTCTCGTTTCAGGCGATCGATGATGATGTCGAGATGCAGCTCACCCATTCCGGAAATGATGGTCTGTCCGCTCTGCTCATCGGTGCGCACGGTGAAGGTAGGATCTTCCTCTGCCAGTTTGGCGAGTCCGATGCCGAGCTTGTCAACGTCAGCCTGTGACTTAGGCTCTACGGCGATGCCGATCACGGGATCGGGGAAGGTCATTGACTCAAGGACAATGGGATGAGCCTCATCACAGAGGGTATCGCCAGTGTGGATGTCCTTGAAACCTACTCCTGCGCCAATATCGCCTGCATCAATCGACTCCATGGGAATCTCCTTGTTGGAGTTCATCTGGAAGAGACGGCTGATGCGCTCTTTCTTGCCCGAGCGTGGGTTGAAGACATAGGAGCCAGCCTGCACCTTGCCTGAGTAAACACGGAAGAACACCAGACGTCCCATATAAGGATCAGTGGCGATCTTGAATGCCAAGGCAGCTGTGGGTTCGTCCTCAGACGGTTTGCGGTCTTCCTCTTCCTCGGTTTCCGGATTGGTGCCCACAATGTTCACGGCATCAATCGGAGAGGGAAGGAAAGCGCATACATAGTCGAGAAGAGGCTGCACACCCTTGTTCTTGTAGGAAGAGCCACACACCATCGGAGTAAGTTCCATGGCTACCGTACCCTTTCGGATAGCAGCAATGATCTCCTCCTCGGTGATTTCCTCTCCCTCGAGGTATTTCTCCATCAGTTCATCGTCAAAGCTGGAAGCGCTCTCCAACATCTTGTCGCGCCACTCCTCAGCTTCGTCGAGAAGGTCGGCGGGGATTTCCTCGATGTCGTACTCAGCACCCATCGTCTCGTCGTTCCACAGGATAGCCTTCATCTTGATGAGGTCGACCACGCCCTTGAAGTTCTCCTCAGCGCCAATGGGAATCTGCACGGGGCAGGGGTTGGCACCCAGGATGTCCTTCATCTGCTGGACAGTCTCGAAGAAGTCGGCACCCGAGCGGTCCATCTTGTTGACATAACCGATACGAGGCACATTGTATTTGTCGGCCTGCCGCCACACAGTCTCAGACTGCGGCTGCACGCCGTCGGCAGCCGAATAGGTGGCTACCGCGCCATCGAGCACTCGGAGCGAGCGCTCCACCTCAGCGGTGAAGTCTACGTGTCCCGGAGTGTCGATGAGGTTGATCTTATATTTCTTTCCGTTCCATTCCCAAGCGCAAGTGGTAGCAGCAGAGGTGATGGTGATACCGCGCTCCTGTTCCTGGGCCATCCAGTCCATGGTGGCGGCGCCGTCGTGCACCTCACCGATTTTGTGTGTCTTGCCTGTATAGAACAGGATACGCTCGGATGTGGTGGTCTTGCCAGCGTCGATATGGGCCATGATGCCGATGTTGCGCGTGAGCTTAAGGTCTTGCTTTGCCATTGTCTTTTTACCTTGTTCCTATTGTTGTGTTACCTGAAATTAGAATCTGAAGTGGGCAAAAGCACGGTTAGCCTCGGCCATACGGTGCATATCCTCCTTACGTTTGTAGGCACCGCCCTGGTTGTTGTATGCGTCCATGATCTCAGCAGCCAGCTTCTCAGCCATGCTCTTGCCGCCGCGCTTGCGGGCGAAATTGATCATGTTCTTCATAGAGACACTCTCCTTACGGTCGGGACGGATCTCTGTGGGCACCTGGAAGGTAGCACCACCGATACGGCGGCTCTTCACCTCCACCTGCGGGGTGATGTTGTCGAGTGCGGTCTTCCAGATCTCGAGGGGAGTTTTCTCCTCCTTCTCCATCTTGACCTTCACGATATCAAGAGCCTTATAGAAAATTTCGTACGAGATGGTCTTCTTGCCACTGTACATCAGATGGTTCACGAATTTCGACACCTTTTGGTCGTTGAACACCGGATCCGGGAGGATCAGGCGCTTCTTTGGTTTTGCTTTTCTCATTTTTCTAAAAATAAATTCTGCTTGGGGCTGTCCTTGCTTGTTCTTCAACGCTCACACGAGAGCATTTACTCAACCTGTCTAACAATTCTCCAGCAAAACGGTTTTTGAATGAATGTGTCCTGGTACTAACCTTCTCCGGTTATTACTTCTTCTGCTTAGGACGTTTTGCACCATATTTCGAGCGACGCTGGGTGCGGTTGGCGACGCCGGCAGTGTCAAGCGTGCCGCGGACGATATGATAGCGCACGCCAGGGAGGTCCTTCACACGACCACCACGCACAAGCACGATGCTGTGCTCCTGAAGGTTGTGTCCCTCACCGGGAATGTAGGAGTTCACTTCCTTCTGGTTGGTCAATCTTACACGGGCAACTTTACGCATTGCCGAATTAGGCTTTTTAGGAGTAGTGGTGTAGACACGCACGCAAACACCACGGCGCTGGGGACATGCGTCCAAAGCGGGTGACTTGCTCTTGTCGACCAATTCCTTCCTGCCTTTCCTTACTAATTGAGAAATTGTAGGCATTTTGTGATTTTTTTAATTGTATTTATATGTTGTATTGTTGTTTGCACATAATAATATGGCATGCGTGAACACACCAATTGGGGGTGCAAAGGTACGAACTTTGCGCAAATAATCCTAATTATATAGGTTTGAAAGAGGGAGTAGCGCCAATCTTTTAAGATTTTATAACATTTAAAAACATTTTTTACGGGGCAATTCCATCCTAAAAGATGGAAAATCGCCCCGCAAAGAGTTGTCGGGTGGCCTTATGCCTCCCCCTTGTTGCCCATGTTGAAAGGCGAGATGGTGCGTGGCTGGGAGCTTGGCAGTTTGATGGGTCCAAACTCTTGCTCATATCTCGCGATGTTCTCCTGCAATGCCATCAGCAGCCGTTTGGCGTGCTCTGGAGCCAGGATGGCCCTGCTTCGCACGGTAGCTTTCTGGAAACCTGGCATCACAGAGGCGAGGTCGACGATGAACTCAGAGCTTGAATGCGCGATGAGCGCGAAATTCACATATACCCCTGAGGCCACTTCAGGACTCACCTCTATCTGCAGTTGTTTGCCCTGAGGCTTGTTTTGATTGTCCATGACTATGTCTTTTTTATTCCTGCCCGGCATCCGTCGTGCATCGCGGCCGTTCCGGCTTTGATGCCGGCGGATGCCGGTAGGATTATTCAACTATCATTTCTCTACCTCTATCTCCTCATCGGCGAAGTCAAGCACGTTCTTCTTGTTGGCTTGCATGCGGTCGTGCTCCTCCTTGGAGCCTACAAGCAGCTTGTCCCACTGGCGAAGTCCGGTGCCGGCCGGGATGAGGTGACCACAGATGACATTCTCCTTCATACCCTCCAAGTAGTCTACCTTGCCTCGGATGGCAGCCTCGTTGAGCACCTTCGTTGTCTCCTGGAAGGAGGCAGCCGACATAAAGCTCTTGGTCTGCAAGGCGGCACGGGTAATACCCTGAAGGATCTGAGTGGAAGTAGCTGGGATGACGTCACGTACCTTGATGGTGCGGAGGTCACGGCGTGTCAGGCTTGAGTTCTCGTCGCGCAGTTTGCGTGCAGAGATGATCTGTCCCTCGTAGACGTTCTCGCTGTCACCGGGATCGATCACATACTTCTTGCCCCAGATACGGTCGTTCTCCTCTGCGAAGTCAAGTTTATCGACAATTTCCTGCTCAAGGAAGGTCGTATCTCCAGGCTCCACAATCTGCACCTTGCGCATCATCTGGCGCACGATAATCTCGAAGTGCTTGTCGTTGATCTTCACACCTTGCAGGCGATAGACGTCCTGCACCTCGTTGACGATATACTCCTGAACAGCGGTCGGGCCCTTGATGGCAAGAATGTCACTGGGAGTGACAGAGCCGTCGGAGAGCTGCGTTCCAGCCCTCACAGCATCGTGCTCCTGCACGAGCAGCTGTTTGGACAGAGAAACGAGATATTTGCGCTGCTCACCGGTCTTGCTGGTGATAATCACCTCACGGTTGCCTCTCTTCAGGCGGCCCAGAGTCACCTCACCGTCGATCTCACTCACCACGGCAGGGTTGGACGGGTTGCGTGCCTCGAAGAGCTCGGTCACACGGGGAAGACCACCAGTGATATCACCACCCTTGGCAAGCGAACGCGGTATCTTGACCAGAGTCATACCTGTCTCTACCATATCCTCGTCTTTGACGATAAGGTGTCCGCCCACAGGGAAGCTGTAAGTGCCGAGCACCTCACCATCCTCGCTGATGATGTCGCAAGTAGGCACCTTGACACGATCCTTAGGCTCGATGATCACACGCTCTGTCATGCCAGTCGTCTCATCGGTCTCAGACCTGAAGGTAACGCCTTCCTCTACGTCGTTGAATTTGACCATTCCTTTGAACTCCGTAACGATGACGGCGTTGAACGGGTCCCACTTGGCGATCAGGTCGCCCTTCTTCACGGTTTCACCCGATTTGAAGTACAGCGAGCTGCCATAAGGAACCGGCATGGTGGAGAGCACAATACCCGTGTTGGCATCGATGAACCTCACTTCTGCCAGACGGCTCACAACCATTTCACACTCCTTGTTGAACTGGTCTTGAGCGCCCTCCACGAAGGGCACTGTGCGGAGCTCGTCAAACTCCAGGCGAGCGTCGTTCTTTGCCACGATAGAAGCGTTGGCAGCAGCATTGGCAGCCACACCACCGGCGTGGAATGTACGGAGGGTCAGCTGTGTACCCGGCTCACCGATAGCCTGTGCGGCAATCACACCGACAGCCTCTCCCATCTGCACCATGCGGCTGGTGGCCAGGTTGCGGCCATAGCACTTCATGCAGACACCCTTCTTGCTCTCGCAAGTGAGCACCGAACGGATCTCCACCGTCTCGATGGGTGAGTCCTCAATGGCCTGAGCCACCGACTCGGTGATTTCCTCACCGGCAGCCACAATCAGGTCGCCAGTGGTGGGGTTGATGATATCATGGACCGACACACGGCCGAGGATACGCTCATAGAGTGTGGAAATCACCTCATCGCCGCTCTTCAGGGCCGAGCAGTTGAGTCCGCGGAGTGTTCCGCAATCCTCCTCGTTGATGATGACGTCGTGAGAGACATCCACCAGACGGCGGGTCAGGTAACCTGCGTCAGCGGTCTTCATAGCAGTATCGGCAAGACCCTTACGGGCACCGTGTGATGCGATGAAGTATTCCAGCACCGACATACCTTCCTTGAAGTTGGAGAGGATGGGGTTCTCAATGATCTGCGCGTCAGAAGCGCCAGTCTTTTGGGGTTTTGCCATCAGACCGCGGATACCTGAGAGCTGCTTGATCTGGTCTTTCGAACCACG
>CAMZHP010000225.1 GCA_947306845.1 uncultured Prevotellaceae bacterium | reverse complement strand
AAGAGAGCGACGTGAAGTTCATCAGGTCGGCTATCTGGGTGAGGGACAGGCGTTCATCATTCAGATAGTCTTTTAATATAGGTATGGTATGGCGGTCGATGTATGAGGTGACGCTGTGTCCTGTCATGCGTTTGATGGTAGCAGAAAGGTATTTGGGAGACACGTTCAGTCGCTCGGCATAGTAACTCACATCACGCTCTGTTCGGCTGATGCCAGTAGCAAGCAGAGCCATCAGTTGTTTTACGATGTAGGCTGTGCGGTCAGTATGCGAATCTGTAGATTCTCGTTGGGCATGGGCCTCGAAGATGTCGTACATCATCGTCAGGCAGAGGCTGCCCATCAGGTTGCTGTCGAGGAATAATCGAAAGATGCTGAAAACCGACAAATTGAGTGCAACTCTTTGTGAGAACAGGGGTTGCACCCAATCTTTTTGAATCATTATTTCAAAAGAAATCGACGGTATGAGAAGTTTGCAACAGAGTTGCAAGTGAAATGTCGTATCTTTGCAGCGCAAATTGATATTATATCATAATTAGATGTGATGAAACCGTTATTGCTGCTGTTGTCCATATCTGTTTTGTTGCTATCTGTCGTGCCGTGTAATTGGGATGACATGATAGAGCATTTGGATGCAGCACAGTGCCATCAGATGCATAGAAATGACGGCTCTCATCATGATCACACTTCATGTCCAGAAGGGCATTGCTGTTGCTCGCCTTTCTCCAGTTGTTGCGGATGCGCAAACGTCGTCAAGGCGAAAAAAGTGACGGAAATATGCTTGAAGCCCTTATCTTGCCACAAGGTCTTCACTCCTTATTCCAATGGATATGTGCATACGGTTTATGCATCTATTTGGCAACCGCCTCAATAGTATCAATTCAATCTTTTAGTGTATTATTGACCTGCGGTCAATATAGTTTACGTTATTGAATTGATACTAAATATAAGTTATGTTTCAACGTATCATCAAGTTCTCTATTGAGAACAAATTGGTGGTCGGGGTATTTACCTGTGCATTGGTGGCGTGGGGCCTATGGTCCTTGCTTCATCTGCCTTTCGATGCCACACCCGACATCACCAACAATCAGGTGCAGATTATCGTGACGTCTCAATCTACCGGTGCTGAGGAGATGGAGCGGAACGTTACCACACCTATCGAAATGGCACTGGCCAATATTCCAGAAGTGAAGGAACGGAGGAGCATCAGCCGTAGCGGTATGGCGGTTATCACGATGGTCTTCAACGACGCAACTGACAACTATTGGGCGCGTGAACTGATAGACCAGCAGTTGGGGGGCGTCAAGGAAAAACTGCCTGATGACGTAGATGTGGAACTGGCACCCATCTCTACCGGTTTGGGTGAAATATACCATTATACCATCCGTGCCGAGAAGGGGTATGAGGATAAATACTCGCTCACCGACCTGCGAACCATTCAAGATTGGATCGTGAGAAAACAGTTGTCGGGTACGTCAGGTATTGCCGAGGTCAGTGGCTGGGGCGGTTATGTGAAGCAATATGAGGTGGATATAAACCTGGAGCGCCTTAATGCAATGGGCGTGACGATTGCCGAACTCTATACTGCTCTGAACGAGAACAATGAAAATACTGGCGGCGGTTACATAGAGCGTCTTTCCAATCAGTATTATATTCGAGGACTCGGATTGGTGAAGACGTTGGATGACATTGAGAAAATCGTGGTGAAGACCCAGGGCGGTGTGCCCGTTCTGGTGGGTGATGTGGCGAAGGTGCACTTCGGACATGCCACACGCTACGGTGCCGTGACCCGTAATGGTGAAGGCGAGGTAGTGGCTGGTATCACGCTGATGTTGAGAGGCGAGAATTTCCAGGAGGTCATCAAGAATGTGAAGTCTCGCATTGCCGATATTCAGAAGAGTCTTCCCAAGGGTGTTGTCATTGAGCCATTTATTGACCGCACCTTGTTGGTTGACCGTGTTACTAACACCATTGCACGCAACCTGTTGGAGGGTGGTCTCATTGTCATCTTCATTCTCATCTTTTTCTTGGGAAACTATAGGGCCGGACTTGTTGTGGCTTCGGTCATCCCGTTGTCGATGCTGTTTGCCTTCGGTATGATGTGCGTGTTTGGTGTCAGCGGTAACCTGATGAGTCTTGGTGCCATCGACTTTGGTATGATTGTTGACGGTGCCATCATCATCGTAGAAGCCGTGGTGGCGAGGATTGCTTCTCAGGATGACACGCAAATCCGTAATTTCGACAATCTGGTGTATGAATCGTCGAGTAGAATACGTAAGTCGGCAGCCTTCGGAGAGATGATCATCATGATTGTCTATTTGCCGATGATGACCTTGGTGGGTATCGAGGGAAAGATGTTCCGTCCCATGGCTATGACCATTTTCTTTGCCATCCTCGGCGCCTTTATTCTCTCGCTTACATATGTCCCGATGATGTCGGCTGTATTCTTGAAGCGGAAAACCACCAACAAGGTCATGCTGCGTTTGGAGCACGCCACGACGTCACTCAGTGCGCGTATGATGGCTCGGCTGCAATCATGGTATCTGCCTCTGGTGGATAAATGCATAAATCACGGCAGGGTTGTCATTGTCGGTATGATGGCACTCTTTGGGGCCTCGCTGTTCCTGATGAGTCGGCTTGGAGCTGAATTTGTACCCACGCTCGAAGAAGGAGATTTCGCTGTAGAATTGAGTATGGCGCAGGGCACGTCGCTCACCCAGATGGTGGAGACCTGTACCAAGGCTGAGCAAATTCTTAAACAGGAGTTCCCCGAAATCAAACAGGTGGTGACGCGCATCGGTTCTGCGGAGATTCCCACCGACCCGATGCCCGTGGAACGCGCCGATATGCTTGTCGCCCTGAAACCAAAAGCGGAGTGGACTTCTGCCGAGACGAAAAATGATTTGCAGGAAAAGATGGAAGAAGCCCTCGGCGTGATTCCGGGTCTTGATGTGGAGATGTCGCAGCCTATCCAGATGCGTAATAACGAGTTGATTACTGGTATTCGTCAGGATGTGGCAGTGAAAATCTACGGAGGTGACACGGAGGTGTTAGCGGACCTGGCTGACAGGGTGGAGCGTCTTATCAAGGATGTCGATGGCGTGAGTAGCCTGTTTGTGGAAAAGGTAAATGGACTGCCGCAACTGCAAGTGGAATACAACCGCCAGATGTTGGCCAAGTATGGTATTTCCATCCGTCAGGCCAACGATGTGCTGCAGTCGGCTTTCGCAGGAAAAATAGCAGGGAGCGTGACGGAGGAGAATCGGCAGTTTGACATTGTGCTCCGCATTCACAATGACGGACGTGATGCCCTTTCCAATTTTGAGGAACTATTCGTACCCTCACCGTCTGGCGTTTCCGTTCCCATGCGCCAGTTGGCCTCCATCAGTTATAAGGAGGCTCCGGCGCAAATCTCTCACGAGGATGGGGAGCGCAGTATCTTTGTAGGATTCAACGTGAAGGGGCGGGATGTCAGTTCCACGGTCAAGGATATCCAGCAGATTCTTGACGACCGTCTGGAGATGCCTGCCGGATACCACTATGCCTTCGGGGGTGAGTTCGAGAATCTGCAGAGCGCCACAGACCGGTTGATGGTTGCCATTCCCGTGGCTCTCGTGCTGATTCTGCTATTGCTTTATGCCACTTTGAAGAGCGTGCGTGAGACGCTATTCGTTGCATCGGCTATTCCGCTTTCGGCCATTGGCGGTATCGTTGCCTTGTGGCTTCGCGGCATGCCAATGAGTATCTCGGCAGGAATCGGCTTTATTGCCTTGTTCGGTGTTGCCGTACTCAATGGTATAGTACTCGTGGGACAGTTCAATGCCTTGCAACATCATGGTGTCACGGATGTCCGTCAGCGCATACTCGAAGGATGCGAACACCGTCTGCGCCCAGTTGTCATAACGGCATTGGTAGCTTCTTTTGGTTTCCTGCCCATGGCCCTCTCCACCAGTGATGGAGCCGAAGTACAGCGTCCGTTGGCCACCGTCGTTATTGGCGGTCTGCTCACAGCCACGGTTCTTACGCTCTTCGTGATTCCTACCATTTACAAGACTTTTACAAAAAACGGAAGCAAATTCACATCAAACAGAAAATGAAAAGAATATATAGTACCTTATTAATATTGATCTGTTGCCTGTCGTCAGTGGATGCACAGTCGCTGGCGAAGTGCATCGAGATTGCCCGTGCCAACAACATGGGCGTGAAGGTGGCCGACCTGCAAGTGCAGCGGGCAAAACGGATGGAAGGCTCCTATTTCGAGCTGGATCGGACGGAGTTGTTGCTGTCGCAGGACCCGACATCGGGCGGCAGTCCCGACAATGCACTGACGCTCTCGCAGAAGATTGATTTCCCGACCGTTTACGGCAAGCGGCGAAAACTGCTGAAAGCCGAAACTTTGGTTGAAGAAAGCCGGCATCAACTTACGGAAAGTGAACTTACGAGGGATGTTTCCGTGGCTTATAGTCAGCTGCTCTTTTGGCAGCATGTCGAAGCGCTGCTTTGCGGAAACGACTCCGTGCTGGGTGAGTTTGTCAGGACGGCAGACATCCGATATAAAAACGGTGAGACCAACCGCCTGGAACTGATGAACGCCCAGCAGATGAAGGCAGAGAATGGTATCAGACTGCGTGAGGCACAGGATGAGAAAACGGCTGCCGCCATACAGTTGCAGCAGTTGATGAACACCTCGGAAACAGTTGTTGCCACAGACGGTTATCTGTGTGTGCAGCCTGTGGACGATGCCTGGTCGTTTGCCGCTACCCCGCAGGGACAACTATTGGAGAGTGAGCAGATGCGCAGTGAAAGTGAACTGAACTACATCCGCCAGGGAATGATGCCATCATTCAACGTTGGAATCCGTCATCAGTTGGTCATTTCCGGTATCAACCCCTACAACGTGGATAGGTCGCGCTTCGACAAGGGTAACTGGATGGGCTTTGAAGTCGGGGTGGCCTTCCCGCTTTTCTACGGCTCCCAGAAGGCTCGTAAATCTGCTGCAAAACTGGATGTGGATATCGCACGCACTAGAAGGGAGCAGGCAGAGCGCAAGAGCGGTTCCGAACTGCTGATTGCCAAGAATGCCTTGGAGAGTGCCAGACGCTCATACGACTATTATCAGAGCGATGGCTTTCCTACCGCCAAGGAGATGCGTCGCCTGTCGCGTATCGAATATGGAGCCGGAGAGATTACCTACGTGGAACACGTGCAAAACCTGTCGGCGGCACTTGCCGTTGAGATGGATAATGCCAAGGCCATCGATGCGTTGAATCAAGCCATCATCAAACTGAATTTTATCAAAGGAAAGTAATTATTAACGATTAAGAAGATGAAGAAAATAATATATTCTATGATCGCCCTGTCGCTGCTGACCGTTTCTTGCAAGAACGAAGTGAAGCAGGCAGAGGAAGAAAAAGAGTCGCATGAAGAGAATGTCGTTGAACTGACCGAACAGCAATTGAATACCATCGGTGTCAAGTTCGGGCATGTAGAGCAACGCCAACTTTCGGGCACCATCAATGCCACGGGAACGTTGAGACTTTCTCCGCAAGACCGTGCGGAGGTCACCTCCCTGGTCGCCGGCATCACCAAGCGCATCCTGGTGAAAGAAGGACAGGCTGTAAGGCTGGGCCAGACGCTAGCCTTAGTGGAGAACACCGAGATTGTGGCTCTGCAGAAAGACTATCTCGTCGCTTCCCGGCAATTATCGCTAGCACAGCAGGCCTTGCAGCGTCAGCAAGACATTAATGCGCAAGGTGCCGGCGTGGGTAAGAATCTGCAACAAGCCAAGGCCGAACTTGACATGG